>JAAYII010000223.1 GCA_012523535.1 Peptococcaceae bacterium | reverse complement strand
TTCCAAAGCTGCTTTCAGGAAAGCCACTCCCACCCCGACGTCACTAATAGCCAAAACATTTCCTTTTTGAGCCAGGTCTTCCTGCAAAGCAATCCCTTGGGCACAACAACGGGCTATTTCCAACGGTACCAGAGTGGCTTTGATCAAAGCCTTCTGCATAGTTTCTTCATTTTGTCTTAATTCCTCAGGTGTATTCTGGGGCATTTTGTAAGCCTGGGACAGAGGGAAAAAAGCTTCCGCATCTTCGGTGACCAGTTCTTGCAATCTGTCAATTATTTTCTGCCCTTTAGCCATCAAGGCATATACATCGGCCTCAACTTCCTGGTATTTTTTCTTTCCCACGGTCAAATTGCCAACCATAAGACCAAGAGCCATACCGATAGCGCCCACGTAGGCGGAAGCACCGCCCCCGCCGGGAACAGGTTCCTTGGAAGCCAAAGAAGCCAAAAATTCTTTAGCGCTCTTATTTAACATCCTCGGCTCTCCTTTCCATCTCCTTGTGCCAGAAGGACAAAACTATAACCTATTGTAAATCGAATGGCGCAAGATTAAAAGAGCCCGGAGATTTTACCAGTATTGTCCACATCAATTTTTTCAGCGGAGGGTACTTTGGGAAGCCCTGGCAGGGTCATAATATCACCGGTTAAAGCCACCACGAAACCCGCTCCGGCAGAGATTTTAACATTACGAATAGAAATGCGGAATCCTTGCGGCCTGCCTAATTTTTTTGGATCATCGGATAAGGAGTATTGAGTTTTAGCCATGCAAACCGGCAAATTGCCATAGCCCATTTTTTCAATATTTTCAATGTCTTGCAAACTGGTACCTATAAAGTCAACCCCGTCCGCCCCATAGATCTTGGTGGCAATCGTATTGATCTTTTCTTTTAGGCTTAAGTTCAAATCATAAACAAATTTAAAATTATTTTGACCTTTTTCTATTAACTGCAAAACTTCTTTAGCCAGTTCAACTCCGCCGGCACCGCCTTTAGCCCATACTTCGGACAATGCCACTTTTACACCAAGCTTTTTGCACTCTTCCTGAACAAATCTAAGCTCTGCTTCCGTATCTTGCGGAAAACGATTTATAGCCACAACTGCAGGTAAACCGTAATTCTGGGTAACATTTTCCACATGCTTCAACAAGTTGGGAACTCCCTTTTGCAGGGCTTCCAGATTTTCCTGATTGAGATTCTCCTTAGCGACTCCGCCATGGGATTTTAATGCTCTTACCGTGGCCACAATGACAACGGCATTGGGCCTTAGTCCGCTTAAACGGCATTTGATGTCCACAAATTTATCTGCTCCCAAGTCGGCACCGAAACCAGCTTCGGTAACTACATAATCCCCAAGCTTCAAAGCCATTTTGGTAGCCATAACGCTGTTGCAACCATGAGCGATATTGGCGAAGGGCCCTCCATGGATGAAAGCGGGAGTATGAGCCAAAGTTTGTACTAAATTTGGTTTCAAGGCATCTTTAAGTAAAGCAGCCACTGCTCCTTGGGCTTTAAGCTGACCGGCTGTAATTGGCTCACCATCACGGCTGTAAGCAACAATTATTTTGGCCACCCGTTCTTTCAAATCTTCCAGATCATTGGCCAAGCATAAAATGGCCATAATTTCCGAAGCAACTGTAATATCAAAACCGTCCTCCCTAGGTACGCCGTTGGCTTTGCCGCCCAGACCGTTGACCACAAATCTTAGCTGGCGATCGTTCATATCCAAACATCTTTTCCAACTGATTCTCCGCACGTCAATATTTAAAGCATTGCCGTGGTAAATATGGTTATCAAGCATAGCTGCGATTAAATTGTTGGCAGCCCCGACGGCATGGATGTCACCCGTGAAATGAAGATTTATATCTTCCATGGGCACGACTTGAGAATACCCGCCACCGGCCGCACCACCCTTAACCCCGAACACGGGACCCAAGGATGGTTCCCGTAAGGCAATAATTGATTTATAGCCCAAATAAGCCAGAGCGTCTCCCAGTCCTACAGTAGTGGTGGTCTTGCCTTCCCCCGCCGGAGTAGGGTTAATGGCAGACACCAAGATCAATTTGCCGTCCGGTTTTTCCTTTAGGCTATTAAGTAAATTGTAATCGATTTTGGCTTTATATTTACCGTAAGATTCAACAAATTCCTCAGGAACACCAAGCTGAGCGGCTATCTCCGTTATAGGCTTCATTTTTGCGGCTTGCGCTATTTCAATGTCACTTTTAAACATTTGCAGTCAACCTCCTAAACTTGTTTTACTTGTTTACTCTTTATGTTTTTGTAATTCTCTTAATATTTTTACAATTTGCCTTACCCCATAAATCTCTGTTTTTTCTTCATTATCCGGCCATTCTTTGGTCCTCGACTTCTGTCGCCGGAACCTGTTTACTGTTATAAATGAAGCCCAGCCAATACATCATACCGACAAAAACACTGCCGCCAATGATATTGCCGAGAGTTACAGGAATCGCATTATAGACAATAAATGCTCCCCAGGTTAACTGTTCTATTTTTTCCGGAGTTACACCCAAAGCAATGGCCTGGCTGACCCAATCCGGATTGAGTTTGGCCAAAATCCCGGCTGGAATATAGTACATATTGGCAACGGAGTGTTCGAAGCCGGAAGTTACAAACAGCCAAATCGGGAAAAAGATAGCAAGCAATTTCCCGGCAATGTCCTTAGCTGCGGAAGCCATCCAAACCGCCAGGCACACCAGCCAGTTGCAAAGAATGCCTAAGAAAAACGCTTGAGAAAATGTTAGGCCGGTTTTATGAGCGGCTACTTTGAGTGTGAATCCGCCCAATAGGCCGCCGGAAAGGTCCAACTGGCCGGAATAGACAATTAATAACACAATAATCAGCGAGCCGATGAAATTACCGAAATAGACGATAAGCCAGTTTTTAAACATAGTAAGCCTTCTTGTCTTTTTTGCCATGCAAGATACAACAATAAGGGTGTTTCCGGTGAACAATTCGGCACCGGTAATTACCACCATCATAAGCCCGGTGGTGAACAAAGCCCCGGCTAAAGCTTTGGCGATACCGGCTGAAGATATAGTATGAACGGCCACATTGGAGCCTTGAGCGGCAAAAGCTATAAAAGCCCCTGCCAAAATACTAAGTACCAAAGTTTTATAAAGCGGGTATGTTAATTTTTTTCTGCCGCTTTCTATATAATTGTGAGCAATTTCTGCCGGATCAAAAAACATTTTCCCTGTCCTATCCATCCTTTACCCCTCTCAAATCTAGCTTTTATCTTTTTGTTCCGGCTTGAGGCCTAGCCTTTCTGCGGAATGGTCAAAACCCAAATAATAGTTCACCCAGGAAGAGGTATTCTTCAATTCCCAATTGCAGGGAGCAATATAATGGTCGGCCAAGCAGCCCTCTTCGCTATACCTTTTTAAACGGTTATAAGCTCTAACCCAGGCACATTTTTTCTGACCGGGGTATACTTCGCAAAACCCTTGGTAACTTCCCTGGCAAGGGCCGTTACGTTGATTCTTGGGACATTCTCCCATGGGACAGATATAAGCCATATCTGCAAGAGCGCAATCACCACAATCTTGACAGTTATACAGGACTCTCTTGGTAAAATGCTCCAGCTTATGAAAGCCCTTTTCCAAAACACTGCCTCTTATTCTCCGGGAAAAGGCCCGCATCGGGGTAAAAAGATTTTTGTTTGGCACAAAAAACATCGCATGCAATAACCTGGACAATTTATAGTTCAGTTCCGGCCTACTCTTCGACTGATTTCCTCGGTTGGAAACTGTGGTATCATTGAGACCGGTTTTGGGATCCCTGCCAAACAAGTAAAAGCCGTTTTCTTGGGGATAATCAAATTCCCGAACATAATCCTGCCAATTTTTGCTTAACTCCTCACCATAGGAGACAATATATTCAATCTGCTCGTAAGTAATATTCATGCCGCCTAAATGTACGCCTTTGTAGCCGAGACCCTTAAGAACAGCATATTGTTTGGCCGCCCTCTTGAGCATGGCCTCTTTGCCTTTATCGGGGCTGTTCCTCTCCTCATCCAATTCCTTGAGCAATTTAGCAGTAACCACACAACCCGGCACCTTGTTTTGGTTCATGGCTCTGGCGGCGCCATAATTAAGAATATAAATACCGCCAATCAGAGGAATTTGCCAACCCATTTTTTTGACGTAGAGAATCAATTCCTCAAACTTTCTGGCATCATATCCGACCTGAGTAATTATAAACTGAGCACCGCGTTCAATTTTCTTTTTCAGTTTATAGTATTGGAGCATCTGTTCGGCCTCGGTTGCTTTAAAGGGGGAAACCGCCGCCCCGGCAAAAAAGTGGCATGGTTTAAGCCGGGACTTGCCCTTCATAGTTTGATACTCCATACCCTCGTTTAATTTTTGAATCAGATCCAGAAGCTGAGTGGAATCCAAATCAAAAACCGGTTTTGGCCGCCCGCCAATTCCTCCGTGATTATAGTCCCCGGTTAAGACCAATATATTATTCAAACCGCAGCGTTCCAGCGCATAAAGCTGGCTCTCAAGCTGGCTGCGGTTTTTGTCCTTACAGGTAAGGTGAATAATCGTCTCTAAACCCAACTTTTGTATTTCTTTTCCGATTACTTCGGGCGAGATAGCTACATTGCCGCCAGGATTGTCCGTCAAACTTACGGCATGGACTTTCTTCCCTTTGGCGGCCTGTTCAGCCAATCTTATGGCTTTCTCTTGAGATTCTTCCCATGAACCCCTTCCCGGCACAAGCTCCCAAGTTACAGTGAAAACATTTTTGTCTTGCTTAAGACTGCGAAAACTCTGCTCCATTACTGTTTACACCCACTCTCTCCAATTACATAAAAACATATTCCATTAACCAAAAATTTAACAATTACACTGCCAAGTGAATTACTTACTGCCTTGGTCTTTATAAAACAGTTACTTTTCATAAACAAGTAAGTATATTATTGTATATACAGGATAGTAATTAATATATTACCTTTTACCACAAAAGATGTCAATGAATTTTAAATATTGAAAATAACCAGCTTACTTATTTTGAATTTTTGTTTATAATAAATTTATAATTATTCAAGACCAAATTATTTAAAATTTAACCAAGAAAATACATGGGAGATAAAATAATGGAATTACCGGTATACCAACAAATTATTGAGGATATAAAAAAAAGAATTTTCAGCGGGGAATTAAAACCGGGAGACGCTATTCCCTCTGAAAATTCTCTTTGCGAAACCTTTGGCGTCAGCAGGATGACAGTCCGTAAAGGACTCGCTATTTTAGTCAATGAAGGATATATAACTTCCATCCCGGGCAAAGGCAGTTTCGTCAACGAACCCGATTTTGAAAAGTACACTCTCTATTTTAATGAAATGTCCACAGGTGTTACTACCATTGACAATACCAAACTTATCGAAGTAAAGATAATCTTACCTACCAACAAATTGCAGATGAGCCTTAATTTGTCAAGTAATAAGAAAGTTATTTTAGTTAAAAGATTGTTTTACAGCGGCAGTGAAGCGGTCGCCTATGACGAGAAATACCTGGTCTATTACAAAGGGATGCCCGTGGTAGAAAAAGAAATAAAATACGGCACTTTCCCGGAAATGATATCAAAATTCACTTCACTTTTTGCCATAAAAAAAGAACTTACAATTTCGGCCCAAATGCCGGATCAGCAAATTTCCAAGTACCTGTCGCTCTATAATGCCATGCCCTTGCTGGTGGTCGAACAAAGGCTTTTTAATGCCCAAGACAACCCGATAGGTTTAGGAATAACCTATTTCAAAGGAGACAATTGCAAATTATTCGCCAGCTCATCCTTTACGGATTAGTATATATCCTGGGCACCCTTTGGCCAATGCCACATAATATCTCATAACTGATAGTATCCAACATCTTGGCCATTTGACCGGCGCTGATTTCCGGATATTGGCCGTCGCCTATAAGAACGACCTCATCGCCCAGCTTGACATCTTCAATCTCTGTAACATCGATCATGGTCTGATCCATACAAACTTTACCGATGATCGGCGCTTTTTTCCCGTTAACTATAACCTGCCAACGATTGGACAGATCTCTTCTGAGCCCGTCGGCATAACCTAAGGGCAAGGTTGCCACCCGAGTTGGGCGAGTGGCTACAAAACTACGGCCATAGCTGACGCTTTCCCCTGTTTCTATGGTTTTAAGATGAACGATTTTGGCCTTTAAAGACATGACAGGCTTGAATCCCGCTTTTTCTCCCAAGCCTGAGGCCGGCAATTGGCCATACAAGATTATCCCCGGTCTACAAAGCTCATAATGGCTTTCCGGAAGTCTAAGAATAGCGGAAGAATTGGCAACATGACGGAGCGGTATAATAATACCCTCCTTTTTTAGTTGCCGATAAAGGTTATCGAACTTGGCCAGCTGTTGATATGCATAAGCTAAATCAGGGCTATCCGCCGTTGCTAAATGGGTATAAATTCCTTCCAAAAATAAACCCGGCAGTCCGAACATCTTTTTAATTTCTTCTAAAGCCTCTTCACGTAAGCCTATTCTTCCCATGCCGGTATCAATCTTGATATGGATTCTGATAGTCTTTTTTAATTTAACGGCAGCCGCCGAAAGCGCTTCAGCCTGTTTATACTGGCATATTTCCGGAATTAAATCCTCCTTGACCAAAATATCCGAATACTGGGGTAAAGTCGGCCCGATTATCATCAGATTTAAATCGGGAAAATGTCTCCTTAGCTCCAGGGCTTCTTCCAAAAAAGCCACTCCGAACCTTTTTATTCCTTCATTTTTTAAAGCTCTGACAACCTCAACCGCCCCATGGCCATAAGCATTGGCTTTGACAATCGGCATTATTTCACTGGCAGTATAATTTTTAATTATCTTCAGGTTATGCTTTAGCGCACTTAAGTCAACTTCGGCCCAGACCGGCCGGTAATTCTGTGTCATTTTTGTTCTATTTCCCTTCTTACCTTGGGCAGGTAATCCACTAATTCCGAAGCTGTAAACCCTGATAAACCAAATTGTTGTTTCAGTACATCGGCCGCTTTGCCGTGTAGATAAACGCCCATGCAAGCTGCTCCCAAGGGAGGAACTCCCTGGGCAACCCAAGAAGCAATACAACCGGTAAGTACATCCCCTGTGCCGCCTGTTCCTAAACCGGCATTACCCGTATTGTTTAAAAATACCCTACCGTCGGGGGAGGCTACTATAGTACCTGCCCCTTTCAAAACCACAATAACTCCCCATTCCACGGCTTTGGTCACCGCTATCTTCAGCCTGTCTTCCTGGATTTCGTCCACGGAACAAGCGCAAAGCCTGGCCATTTCCCCCGGGTGAGGGGTAATAATTACATTGCCTTTTCCTTTTCTTAAGCTTAGAATTTCGGGTTCCCTAGAGATAAGGTTTAAAGCATCGGCATCCAAAATAACCGGAACGTCGGTTTCTTGCAATATTCTTTTTAGAACCGACAAGAAGGATTCCGTCTGTTTAAGCCCCGGGCCTATAGCACAGCTATTGGCTCTTTCCAACCTTTCGGCTATTACCGGCCATGAATTATCAGTTAAAACCTCATAGTCCTTAGCCGGCCATACCGTAGCTTCGATAACTCCTAAATCTACAGTCTCGGCGATCGCTTCAGGGACAACTATCTGCAATAAACCAACCCCGCATTTTAAGGCAGCCCTTCCGGCCAGAACTATTGCCCCGCTCATCCCTACCGAGCCCCCGATAAGCACGGCGCGACCATGAGTACCTTTATGTCCTTGAGGATGGCGAACGGGAATTAAAGGTTTAATTATTTCATCAGTTAACAAATAAGCAAAGGTCTTTTCTTGGTTAATAATGCTTTCCGGAATAGAAATCTGATCCGTCACCAGCTTGCCCGTATGTATAGGGCCCATTCCCAAGTAATGCCCCAATTTGGGCAAGCCAAAGGTTACGGTGACGGTGGCCTTTACTGCAATATTATTAACCTTGCCCGTATCGGCTTCCAAACCACTGGCAATATCCACACTGAATACCGGTAGCTCGGCTTTATTTAAATCCTCTATGTACTCTGCTACCGGTTCCGAAACTTTCCCTTTGAATCCTATGCCAAAAATAGCATCAACTGCCAGGTGGGATTGGATGAGAGCCAATTTAAACAGTCTTATCTGTTTTTCATTATCTACCAAGACTATTTTCCCGTCCATTTTTTGAAAAAGATCAAAATTAAGTTTGGCATCTCCACTTAATTCATTGGGACTGGCAAATAAAAACACTGTTGATTCCATTCCCAAAACATTTAAATGCCTGGCCACGGCCAGACCGTCTCCGCCATTATTTCCCTTGCCCACCAGAATTATAGCTTTAAGACCACGCAAAGACTTCCTGCCTTGTTCCATAAAAAAATTTTTTATTTCTCTAACTACGGCTAAGGCAGCATTCTCCATGAGTACAATTCCAGGTATACCAAAGTTATTTATAGCATTGGCATCAATACTGCGCATTTGCCCGGCACTGACCACCCGCATTTGGCAATCCCCCTCAAACAGCATATTTTGTGCATTAGCATGTGCATTAGCATTACATTAGCATTAATTATACCTTACTCCAAGTTCACCTTCCATAAATGTTTATTCCAGGATAGCAATGGCTATGGCATTTTCCTTGCTATGGGCAAGGCTTAATTTTACAGTTTTGCCTCCACGGCTTAAGGCAATTTTTTGGGCCCTCTCACTTAAATAAACAACAGGTTCACCGCGCTCATTGGTAAAGATCTCAATATCATGCCAGGTCAACCCATTTAAACCCGTTCCTAAAGCCTTAAGCACTGCCTCTTTACCGGCAAACCTGGCAGCCCAGGAATTATATTTTTTATCGCTCATAGCTTTAAGTTCCCCAGACGTAAACAGCCTGGAAAGCAGTTGGGGATGCCTGGTGCAAGCCCGGGTAAATCTCGCTATTTCGATAATATCGATTCCCGGAAACATAGCTGTTCTCCTTAAATCAAAAAAATGATTTTATTTTAGAATAGACTCAATCTTGTTTTTGCTCTCTTTTGAACTGACAACCAAAAGGATATCTCCAGCGCGCAAAACATAATCGGCTTGGGGAGAAAAGTATTCATTGCCATTTCTAATCACGGCAACCACAGTTGCTCCCGTTGTTTCCCTTACTTTAAGATCTCGCAGGGTACGTCCCACAGCGGGAGAACCGGGTTTAACCTCAATCTCATCCACGTCGGTCCAACGGGTAATATAGCGATCGGCATAATTTGATAATCTCTCGAAAATGATATCAATTTCCCGGTCTATTTCCCGTCTTTTTTTCATCAGGGATTTAAGTTCTTCCATTAAGGTCTGGATCTCGCTCTTTTGATTATAGGATCTTAAAAATTTCTCCGCCTGGCTTTTTGAGTTCACAATAATTCCTATACCCTGCCTGACTCCCACTACTCCTTCGCTTTGCAGAATAGCAATTGCCCGGCGGATTGTTTCCGGGGAAACATTAAAACGCCCGGCCAAAGTAGACCTGCCGTGGATTTTCTCTCCTTCACGATATTCTCCCATTACAATAGCGTAAGCAATCTCATTGGCAATCTCCTGATATCTTGCCTGTTCCAAATCTAATCCCTTGCTTTCTTATTATTTATTTTTTATTATCACTTTAGATTTTTTAAATTGAATTCAACCAAGCAAAGTATAATCATTATTTATTTTTTTGACAATATTTGCAGTATACAACCCATTGACAAGAGACAACTCGGCATGTTATTATTGGTTGCCAGCACTTTATTGCTGTTTTCTACATTTGCTTTGCTAATTATTTTCTATATTTGCTTTGCTAATTAAATGAGAAAAAGGAGGTTTGATATATGGCGATAGAATTGTTAAAAGGAAAGTTTAATTTCGAGCACCATTCTCAATACAGAGCCGAGGAATTAAGAAAGAAAATAGAACCCTATTTACAAAAGTCCAAAGAAATTCCTTCCGGTTTGGATTTAACTGAATTCTATTCGTTGCAGAAAGAAAAAATCCTCCATTATTTTCAAGCCACTGAAAAGGATTGGGAAAACTGGCGCTGGCAAATTAAGAACAGGATTACCAGTGTTCATACCCTGAGCTCAATTTTCCCGTTGACAAATCAACGCCTACGGGAAATTGAGGAAGTAGGGAAAATATATCGTTGGGCCGTATCACCATATTATCTTTGTTTAATGGATTTCGAAAACCCCGAGGATCCGATAACTCTTCAAGGCATCCCTAAAATAGAAGAGTTATATGACGAATATGGTGAAGAAGATCCCATGGGCGAAGCCCTAACCTCCCCTGCACCCGGAATCACCAGGCGCTATCCTGACCGGCTTATTATAAACGTGACCAACAGATGTGCCATGTATTGCCGGCACTGTCAAAGGAGAAGAAATATCGGTGAAATCGACCGCCACCAAAAAAAAGAGTGTCTAATGGCGGCCTTGGATTACATTAGGGCCAATTCCGAAATCAGAGATGTTCTTATTACCGGCGGAGACGCTCTCCTTTTAAGCGACAATATGCTGGATTGGATTTTAGGTGAAATCCATAAAATCCCCCATGTGGAAATCAAACGCTTGGGCACCAGAGTTCCTGTAACCCTGCCGATGAGAATTACTGATAATTTGCTTAAAATTTTGGCTAAATATCCACCCATCTATATCAATACTCAATTCAACCATCCTAAAGAAGTTACCCATGAAGCCAAAAAAGCTGCCGATAGACTTATTTCGGCCGGAATAGTATTGGGAAACCAAGCTGTATTGCTGAAAGGTATAAACAACGACCCTGATGTCATGAAAAAATTGAATCATGAGTTGTTGAAAATCCGGGTCCGTCCTTATTATATCTTTCATGCCAAGAATGTGAAAGGAACACGCCATTTCATCCCGCCTATTCAAGACGGGCTAAACATTATGGAGAACCTCCGGGGTTATACTTCGGGCTTGGCAGTCCCCACCTATATCATTAATGCTCCCAAAGGAGGAGGCAAAACCCCGATATTGCCCCAGTATCTTCTTTCCCTGGATGAAGAAAAGGCCATACTTAGAACCTGGGAAAGAAAAATAATCTCTTATGAAAATGTAATGTAGTCGAGGTTCCCTGGGCAAAATTTGCCTTGATAACTGTCTCTCCTCTCCAATTCACTATCAATACCGTTTAATACCTCCCATTTTTGACGTATCCATTGAGGAGCCAGAACAAGATGAGAAGGACCGTCACCCATAAGGCGGTGGATAATCAGATTGGCTGGCAAAATTTCCAGAATATCCACTACCAAATCTATATATTCTTTCATACTGAGAAGTCGTAAATCTTGCTGCCGGTACATTTCAGCCAAAGGTGTGCCGGCTAAAATATATAAGGAATGTATTTTTATACCCTGAATAGGCAACTTGGCCATAGTCAAGGCTGTTTCCATCATTTCTTGCCGGCTTTCACAGGGCAGACCGAGAATAATATGAGCACACACCCTGATGTTTCTTTGCCTTAAGTCCTCTACGGCCCGGACAAAACAAGGGAAATCATGCCCCCTGTTCATCCAAATCAAGGAATGTTCATGTACCGATTGGGCGCCAAGCTCTACCCAAAGATAAGTCTTTTTGTTCAGTTCATCTAAAATATCCAAGATTTCAGGACCTAAGCAATCGGGCCTGGTTGAAATGGAAATGCCCACAACATCTTTTTGCTTTAAAGCCTCTTCGTATAGGCCTTTCAAATATTGCGGCGGACCATATGTGCCGCTGAAAGACTGAAAATACCCTATATATTTTGCCTTCGGCCACTTTAAGACGGTTCTCTGCCGCACTTCGGCAAATTGATCTTTAATGGAAAGGCTCCTGTTCCCCGCAAAGTCTCCGGAGCCTTTTTCACTGCAAAAAATACATCCACCGTAACTTAGGGAACCGTCTCTGTTAGGGCAGCTTAGCCCGGCATCAAGCGCAACTTTAATTACTTTTTCGCCGAAAATTTCCCGCAAATGCTCGTTAAAGGAGTAATAGCGTTTGGGTTTGGACAAAGGAACGATCCTCCAATTGATTAAGTCTTGATTTATATGGTAATAATTATATCCCCACTCTCTATAAAAAGCCAGATTGCCGGGAATAACAACCAAGGCTGTTTAAGCAATTAGTAAACAGCCTTTTATCAAATAAGGCTTCGCCCTCTACGAGTTTAAGGGCGGGGTTATTTTTTGCTATATTAACTTTTGCTTAATAGTTAACAAATAATACTTAAGTTGATTTTTGAAAGTTAAAGGTTTTATACTAAACCAAGATGAAGGACCACTATGACCATCCAGGAAAAAGATAGAGGGGTTCGCCAAAAAGTGGAAGGAAGAAAGGAGCAATCGAATTGCCGCGGCTTAGAAGAAAACGAACCGCATTACCTGAATTGGCCAAAGATCCAAAAGCTATAATTAATCCCAGTGATCCCAGCGAATATAAAGGTAATTGGAAAAAAATTTTCGGCAACGAACAGCCCATACATTTGGAACTGGGATGCGGCAAGGGAACTTTTATATCCCAACTGGCGCAAAAAGACAAACATATCAATTTTATTGCAGTTGACAAATACCCGGAAGTGCTGGTCAGCACTCTAAGAAAGATCAATGAACTTCAACTGACCAACGTTAGAATTCTGATGCTTGATATTGAAAATATTGCGGATGTCTTGGGGCCCGAAGAAATAGATAAAATTTATCTTAATTTTAGCAATCCCTGGCCTAAAAAAAAGCACCATAAAAGAAGACTTACTTACCCCAGTTTCCTGCAGAAATACAAGAGCTTTTTAAAACCGGGTGCGGAAATATGGTTCAAAACAGACGATGACCATTTGTTTGCCGACAGTCTTGTTTATTTTAAAGATAACGGTTTTCAGGAAATATACCAAACAGATAATTTACACCAGGACGATTCCGTCGATAATATTATGACGGAGTATGAAATGAAATACAGCAAACAGGGGATCAAAATCAAATTTGCAATTTTCCAATACATTCCCGACACTGATAAGTAGAAAGCAGGGAAACTCATGATCAAGCTTTCTATCAGACAATTGGTTGAATTGGTCATGCGTTCCGGCGACATAGACAGCAGATATGTTTCCAGGGACAGGCTGCAGGAAGGAGCCAGAGCACACCGCACCCTGCAAAAAAGGAACCAGGAATTGCTTGCAGGATATCGCTCTGAGGTAACACTAACTACCGACTATATTTATCAGGAAACTATTTATAGACTGGAAGGCCGTGCGGACGGCATCTTCAGCCTAGAAGGGAAAGAAACTAATGAAGAAATAAAAACAACTCTTCTTCCCCTGGAAACTATTGACGCGGACCATAATTCGGCCCATTGGGCCCAGGCCAAATGTTATGCCTTTATTTACGCCAGGCAAAACAATTTGCCCCAAATATCAATTCAACTCACCTATTTTAATTTGGAAACTCTGGAGACAAAACGTTTTTTGCAAACCTTTTCTTTTGCTGAACTGGAAGAACATTTAGTGGAGCTTTTGGCCCAATACTCGGTCTGGGCAGCATTTTCCACCCAATGGGAGCAAACCAGGAATCAGAGCATTAAAAGTTTGCAGTTTCCTTACCCCCAATACAGGAAAGGGCAGAGAGAACTGGCTGTCCAGGTCTACCGGACCATTGAGGAAAGAAAAAAGCTTTTTGCTCAGGCGCCCACGGGGACCGGAAAAACCATTTCCACCCTGTTTCCTGCAATTAAAGCCATGGGTGAAGGCAAAAGCACCAAAATATTCTATCTGACCGCCAAAACCATAAGCCGCCAGGTAGCCGAGGAAGCTTTGGCCAAAATGCGCGCCAATGGTTTAAAAATAAAATCGCTGACTCTTACAGCCAAAGAAAAAATCTGTTTTTGTGAGAAAACCTCCTGTCGTCCGGATTACTGTCCATATGCCAAAGGCCATTTTGATCGGATTAATCGCGCCATTCTCCATGCCCTGCAAGAAGAAGACGATTTTTCACGGAATATGATTGAAGCCTATGCCCAAAAGTATATGGTTTGCCCTTTTGAATTTTCCTTGGATCTCTCTTGGTGGGCGGATTGTATCATTGGCGACTATAACTATGTTTTTGATCCCCAAGCCCAACTCCGGCAATTTTTTATCGAAAACGAAAACGGCTATGTCTTTCTGATTGACGAAGCACACAATCTGGTGGACCGGTCCCGGGAAATGTTCTCCGCTGCAATAAGTAAAACACAGTTTTATGAGCTCAAAAAACAATACAAGGGCAAAAATAAAGCTCTGGACAGAATTTTAACCAAGATAAACCGTTCATTTATCGAGGAACGTAAACAGTGCGACCGGCAGGGGTATAGGATAAGGATTGAAAAACCGGCGGATTTCATCGCTCTGGTCCAAAAATATATTGCCATCTGCAAATTAATGCTAAAAGAGAATAAAGATCTGGGTGAAGACGACAATTTCCTGCAACTATACTTGAACGCCTTGAACTTCCTAACCATTGCCGATTTTTATGACCAAAGATACATAACATTTGTTGAATCTCAAGGCCATGAAGTTATACTCAAGCTATTTTGCCTTGATCCTTCATTTCTATTGGCCGATGCCTTTCGTCGGGGTCGTTCGGCAATTTTATTCTCGGCCACCCTCTCCCCTCTTACTTATTTCCGAGATATCTTGGGCGGTGATGACAAGGATAAAATTCTCTCCCTTGACTCTCCCTTTGACAAAGACAACCTTTGTGTGCTGACTGCCGTTAATGTTTCCACCAAATATCATGACCGGGAAGCAAGTACAGACAAGCTCATCCACCTGATCGCTTCCTTTGTCACAAGTCAAAAGGGAAACTATATTGTCTACTTTCCCTCATATCAATACATGAACGATGTCTATCGCCAATTTACCCTTTTCTATCCTTTAATCACAGCCGTAAAACAAGAAAGCAGCATGAGCGAAGGGGAAAGGGAAGAATTCTTGGCTTGTTTTGAAGAGAACCCCCAAGATACCTATGTAGCCTTTTGCGTTTTGGGCGGCATTTTTTCCGAAGGTATAGACTTGCCGGGCTCAAGGCTGATCGGTACTGTTATTGTCAGCGTCGGCCTTCCCCAATTAAATATTCAGCAAAATATTATCCGGGACTACTTTAACCGCAAAAACGGTTTAGGCTTTGAATATGCCTACATGTATCCCGGAATGAATAAGGTCCTCCAGGCCGGAGGTCGGGTAATCCGCAGCGAAACCGACAGGGGAGCTATTTTGCTTATAGACGAACGTTTCGGCCATAATAATTATCTTAAGCTCTTGCCAAAACACTGGCGTCCTATAAAAATCATCAAAGATAATATGAATCTTTCTCAAGAACTTCAAAGTTTCTGGCTGGATAAAAAAAAGAAGTAGCTGCAAAGCCGAGGCTATCGCAAGCCTACTCCCCAGATTTCATGCCCACAAGACGTGCATTTGCCGTCCTTGGTTTTTACCCTGATAACATAACCCCTGCTAATAACTTCCGCTCCGCATTGAGGACAATAAGTTGTATCTCCACCCCTCATATTGCCAAGATAAACATAAGGCAAATATTCCTTGGCCAGTTCCCAGAGGCCTTTTAATTTACTCTCATCCGTTGCCGGGAGGCTGCTTTTATAACGGGGAAAATACCTGCTTAGATGACAAGCAAGCGGTGAATTCAAGTTGGAGAGCCATTTGGCCAGGGCTTTGATCTCTTCCGGACTGTCATTCAAAGTCGGAATCACCAGGGTGGTGACCTCAAGGTGGATTCTACCGGCCATTCTTTCCACCGTACGCAAAACCCACTCTAGCTTTCCTCCGGTGTGACGGCGATAAAACTCCTCGCTAAAAGCTTTGATATCTATGTTGGCAGCATCAACAAAAGGAAGAAGGGCTTCCAAATATTTTTCCTCAATAATTCCATTGCTGACCAGAACTACTTTTCCCCCGTTTTTTTTCACCAGCGGAGCGGTTTCGGCAATCATTTCAAACCAGATCAAAGGTTCGGAATAAGTAAAACAAAGGCCCAGGGATTGATTCTGTTGCGCCAGTTCAGCCAGTTGCTCAGGTGTCACTCTTTGTCCTTGTTGATATTGCTGGGAAATTTCGTAGTTCTGGCAAAAAAAACATTTTAAATTGCAGCCAAATCCACCGGCGGAAAGAATCCAACTGCCGGGATAGAAATGATATAAGGGCTTCTTTTCAATCGGATCCAAGTGCAGTGCTGCCAGTTCACCGAAGGTCCGGGAGACAATTTTGCCGTTTTTAACAGTTCTGGCTTGGCAAATTCCTGTCCCTCCTTCTTTGATTCTACAGTGATGGGGACAAAGGGTGCATTCTATTGCTTCCGTCATCAGGAATCCTCCCTCTAACCGGGTTCGCTTTCAGGGAAACCTTCTCAGAAAAACTTTCTCTCCTTTTTACTCAAAAAATCTTTCCACTTCAAAGCGCCACATTTCAACTTCTTCATGGGGCGCGATCCCGGCTTTTTGCTTGGCAATACGAACTTGTTCCTCTACAGTATTTACGCCTTCCAGATGAGGTAGCAGCAATCCTACCCTTCCGCCACGGCGCACAACCACCCCGTATTTTTGAGGATCCAGTTCTTCATAACTGTTTGTTTTTTCCAGATCTCCGAGGACATCAACCGAAAATGTAATAAGCGGCAATTCCTTGGCCTCCACCGGCCAAAAGCGCGGATCCTGAGTTCCGGCTGCAATGGCATTATGTTTTATCTCTGAAGCCAAGTTCTCTCTTACAGGTTGAACCGTACCGATACAACCCCTTAATTGTCCGTCCTTTTTCAAGGTAACAATACAACTTTTTCTTTCTTTCAATAAAGGATCGCCCGGTATTACGAGTTTATCGAAAGCTTGGGCCGTTAAATGGTAGGTCAGGCATTCCCGAGCGAAGCCGGCAATCGGTGAAGAACGATAAATTTCCGCCACCAGATAACCAACCCCAAAAGGACCTTCATAAGAGAAGACCTTGATAGAACCTTCCCTGTCCCCCAAAGCAAACAGCAGGGAATAATATCCGCATTGACCGGCCTCTTCCAACAAATCGGAGGGAATGGTGCGAATTAAAGTTGTATCTTTCTTTAGACCTTTAACAATTAAACTGTCAAATTTGGGCCCCGAAGGATGTAAGCCATAAGGGCCGTCTTCTTTTAGCCTGTGGGACAAATCCCCACTGGCTACCAGGGCGCAACGCTCGCTGCTGTCGTTTAATATTAGGCCAACCTTTTTCCCGTATTCCTCCGCATTCTCTAGCGGCATGCCAAGAACTACGAGTTTTCCCTCCCATCCGGCCTGGCGCAAAAAATAAAGCGGTACCATAA
>JAAYII010000222.1 GCA_012523535.1 Peptococcaceae bacterium | reverse complement strand
GCGTATTAGGGCCGGACTTATGGGAGAGGCAATATTTTTATAGGCCAGAAAAGACTTTAAGGCCTCGCAGTGCGGTCGAAAATCTTCCTTTTGGACATACCAGCGGTAAACTTCCCGCCATAAAGCTTTGCTTTCCGCCGGAAGCTCCTGCTGGCCGATTTTGGCCACCAAGTGCCGGAAGGCAGGCAAGCGCCCGGCAATTAAGTCCATCTCGGCGGAACCTGCAGCTGGAGAAAGTATATCGCTGCTCTCCGCAATCCGGGGGAACAGCTTCCTCATCCTGGATATGACCATGGAGGGGCGCAGGCTTCTACCCTCGGAATCAGCCAGGGGCCAGCTTATTCTTAAATAGGAACTGGCCGTGGTTAAGGCCCTGTAAATTAAAAATTGTTCGTCAAAGGCTTTGGTTTTGGTATCGCTGGCCAACTCCAACCCGACTTTTTTTAGAGCTTCCCGGTCCTGATCGGAAAGAAGGCCCTCTTCCAAAGCCGCGGCCGGAAAGAGCCCGTCATTGGCGCCTAAAATATAAAGAGCTTTGACTTTATGGCTTTTGGAGCGGTCCACGTTTCCCACCAGGACCTGGTCCAGGGAAGGCGGAATTAAGCCTACCTGATATTCATCCAGCCCGATTTTCAGGATCTTGGCGAAGTTTTCAATACTCATGGTCTCCTCGCCCAATACTTCAACGGTCTGATCCAGAACATCCATGAGTATATTCCAGATCTGGGCGTATTCATTGGCCAAATTAAGCCGGCCGTTTAAACGGAAATCCTCGATCTTTTTTTCTATCTGCCAAAAAGCCCCAATCTCTTCCAGGAATTCGTACAAAGCCGTACAAATATCCACCGCCCGCTGCCGGCCTTTGGTCTTTTGCCTAAAGGCCAACAAGGGAGCCGTAATAATATCGCGCACTTGATTGATTTCTTCCAGATCGAAATCGGAAATTCCATTGCTTCCTTGAGGCAGGATTTCCGTGCTCCAATCCCATTTTTCCTTATTGGTCCATTGGCTGCCGCGGATACCGCAGGCCAGGACATAATTTTCAATCCGGTCTATGCTTTCTTTGTCAATGCCGGCCAAGCCTGTCTTCAAGTAACGGAACACGGCTTCATAGGACCAGTTTTCAATGAAAATGTCCAGCATAGCCAGGATCAATTTAATGAGCGGGTTTTGGGTAATTTCAATTTTGCGGTCCAAGAAGAAAGGAATATCATATTCCTTAAATATCACTTCTATTAGGCGGCCGTAATTGGCCAAATCCCCTGTGATTACGGCAATATCACGATAGCGCAGGCCCCGGTCGCGGCAAAGCCCAATTATGTCCCGCGCCGCCGCTTCAATTTCGGAGAAAATATTGAGAGCCGAAAACAGGGCAATGTCTTTGGTGGGTTCAGAAAAAGTCGTATGAGGATAGGCAAAGAAGTACCTCTCCAGGTGGGACAATTCCTCACTTCCACTAAACCTGGGCAAGGAGCCGCTGTCGCCCAAACGCACCGGTTTTTCTATTTCCAAACCCTCTTCAGCCGCCAGGCGGATCAGGCGCCGGTAGCATTCCTTAACGGGAGCGAACACATCCATTTCGTCCTTTTTTTCACTTTCCTGAAGGGAATCGGTGCACAAGGAGATGTTGATCCTTGCCGCCTGATGGCCAAGTTTGGCGATCAAAGCATATTCCTGGGGTGTAAATCCAGAGAAGCCGTCAATCCAGATTTCCGCCCCTTGGAATAAATCCGCAGCGTCAAGTTTAACCGCGGCCAAAGTTAAATCGTCGTCAATATCCCGGTAAGTTTTTGCCAGCAGTTCTTGATATTCTTTATAAATAACGGCCAGCTCGGCCAATTTGTTTTTGAGCAGTTCATCCGTAACCGTCTCTTGGGTCGCCTCCAGTTCCTGCGGAGTAACATTGTAGCGCTTAAATTCCGTAAGCAATGTGGACACGGTGGTTACAAACCCTTGCCGGTCTGCGGATTGGGCCAACAGAGGCAGTTCTTCCTTAATCCGGTTCAGGACTTTATAAATCAACATGGATTTGCCGGCCGCCTGCAAATGGGGATAGGCAAGGCCGCCGGCTTCATTGAAAACTCTAAAGGCCAAGCGCCTAAAACTTAAGACTTCCGCTTCCAGAAGACCTCCCCGGCCGGTAATTTCCATCAGGTCCCTTTCAGCCTGAAAGGTATATTGTTCGGGAACAAGCAGCACCAAAGGATGGGTGGCTTTTTGTTGAAGGCGTTGTTTAATTTCCTGAAGGCAATAATGGGTCTTGCCGCTGCCTGCCCGGCCGTAAATAAATCTAAGGCTCATAAGTTTTTTCCTCCGAATAGCCTTGCCTGGGGTAAAAGCCCATCAATGAAGTCTCATAAATAAATTCATATATAAAGGCTCATATATAAAGGTTCATATAATAAAGGCTTAGATATAAAAAGACCGCTGCTTAACGAATGGAGGCAGTGGTTTTTGCAATTAACGGGTTTTGAGTTTTTAAGTTATTATTGAATAAATTGGTGGGCTTGAGAGGACTCGAACCTCCGACCCCTGCGATGTGAGCGCAGTGCTCTAACCGGCTGAGCTACAAGCCCAAAATTTAATTTTTTGCTTTGTGGTTTAAATTCCAGGTGGTTTTTAATTCCGGAAATTAATTATAGCACAAAAAGAATTTAAACCAAAGAAAAATCGGTCGTTAAAGGCTATAAAATAATACTCTGCAACAGTCCGTAAATGGCGGAGGCCGGCCCAAAAATAATAACGTTCAAAGCCCGGGTCAGAATCAAAACAATTAGAATAATCATGCTCATGCGGGCAAGTTTAAAATATGATTCGCTGTACAATTTGCCGGCCAAGCTAAAAACTATATGGGATCCGTCCAAGGGAGGCAAGGGCAGCAAATTAAACAGGCAAAGAATAATATTGATATAAGCGGCATTGGCAAAAATGCTGACCAAGATGGAGAAGGTACTGAAATCTAAAACATTGGTAAAAAAAAGATACATGATTTTAATCAAAATAAAAAATATGCAGGCCATTATGATATTCATGGTAGGACCGGCAAGAGAAACCAGAATATCGTCCCTTTTGGGATTTTTGAAATTGGCCGGATTGATGTGCACCGGTTTGGCCCAACCGAAATGGGCAATAAGAAGTAAAATAAAACCAATAATATCAATATGGACTATTGGATTTAACGATGTTCTTCCCTCCAAGCGAGGGGTATTGTCCCCAAGCAAAACGGCGACTTGGGCATGGGCAAACTCGTGAAAAGTAAGTCCGATTATTATACCGGGGAGTAGATACAAAGTGTCAATTAAGCTAAAACCCAATTATCTTCTTCCTTTCAGCTTACTGGACGGGTACTGGCCTCTAAAACTTCGACATTTTTATATTGTATTATATTCCATAATATAATACAAATTTTAATTTTGACTTAAAAAATAAAAAGGCGGAAGACCGCCTTGATCCGATCGGGATTTAATTACATCAATTGCTTTAACAACTGGTCCAGCTCATCCATTTCGTCGTCCTGCACCGAGAATCTAACCTTGTTTTGAGTTAAGGTTTTTTCTTTTGGGGAATCCTCCGCTAGATTTTTTTTCTGTTCGGAATCGGATAAAAGGGATTCTTGCAGAGCATCGTCCAGATTTAATAGCTCCTCACTGTCGATACTAAAGGATCTCCCTCTATCTGCCGGCAGTTTATCATCTTGTTCATTGTCTGCCAACAGGCTATCTTCCAGTATATTATCTTTAAGCAAACTGCTCGCCTGCAGGCTGTTTTTCTTACTGTCCATCAAATCCTCTATGGGATCCGGCTCTTCTTCCTTCTCTTCATTCCTAACTGCAAAATCTTCGGGAACAACCGCATTGGAATTTACAGCCTTTCCAGGCAGTTTGTACTCTTCCAGTACCTGTTCGAAGTGGCGGATTGTATCGTTAAATTCTTTAACATCCCTCAACACAAACAACTGGGAAAGAGATCTGACGAAGACCTGAATCTTTTGTTTGACTTTTTCTATTTCTTCATCAATCAACACGCAATGTTTTTGGATGTTATGAATATACTCTTCAGTATCTTTTCTTAATTCTTCCGCTTCTTTTTCCATATTCAATTTTTTTTGGGAAACAATAAGAGGCATGTATTCTTTTAATTGTTCAAGTTGTCTGGTATGTTCTTTCAGTCTTTTATATTCTGCTATCATCTGTTTCAGTTGTTCATTCAGCTGTTTTTGCTCTCTAACCGCTTCTTCTATTTCCTCATCCACTTCTTTTAACTCCAGGGTATAATTCTTTTCTATTTCAGCAACCGCCTCTTGAACGCTTTCTTTGCCATAACCCCACAAAGATCTTTTATACAAATACTCCACCTTCCTACTTTAGATCTTGGCTATTGCCAAAGCCGCCATTGGCCTTATTTCTTTTAATGATGGAAGTTAATTCTTCCATGGAATTGTTCAAAGTAGCGCAATAATTCTTGAACTCGTCTACCTTTTGAACCATTTTGTTGTAGTATTTAATTCTTTTTCGTTCTTCTTCCTTCCTTACCAAGTCCAAACTGTTCTCCAGGCCCTTAATTTCCTCAATGTATATATTGATGGACTTGGAATGTGACCTGTTAAGGGCGGTAAGCTTATCCGTTTCTTTGGCGACCAAATCGATCTGGTTTCTCAATTTATTGTTTTGATCTAAAATAGAGCGAAGTTCTTTCCGTTTGGAAGTTACCTGTTGAGTATAATCTTTTTCCAAATTGCGCAAATGATGTTTCACATCGTCTTCTTTATATCCGAAAAAAGTCTTCTTGTATCCCACGGTTCAAAACCTCTTTACCAATTTTTGTATTGTATTTTTATATATTACACCAAAAAAAGGTAAAATAAAAGACAATTAGAATTAAATTTTCAGGGAAAATTTCATATTGTCTCTAGGAAAATTATCTTATCATTTTCAAAAAGTATATTTTTTGTGCTTTATGTAGCAAAAGGAGATGTCTTCCATGTTTTGAAGACATCTCCTGCAATACTGACAGAGAATTTTTTTTAGTTATCTTTAGTTTTTTGATATAGCTGATTTAATTCTTCAACAAGGGTGTCAGGTACCGCCAATTCACCGCCAATGGGG
>JAAYII010000221.1 GCA_012523535.1 Peptococcaceae bacterium | reverse complement strand
TATTGGGGTGCTCCTATTCCGATTATTTATTGTGAAGACTGTGGCATAGTTCCGGTTCCGGAAGAGCAATTGCCGGTGCGCCTGCCCGATGATGTTGTGTTTAAACCCGGTGAAAACCCTCTGGCCACCTCAGCCAGTTTTGTCAATACCGTTTGTCCCGTATGCGGCAAAGCGGCCAAGAGGGAGACCGATACCATGGATACCTTTATATGTTCATCCTGGTATTATTTGCGCTATTGCGACCCTCACAACAGCAATCAAGCCTTTTCTCCGGACCGGGTGGCGGAATGGATGAACGTGGACCAATATGTAGGCGGCGTGGAACACGCAATTTTGCATTTGCTTTATTCCCGCTTTTTTACCAAAGCATTAAGAGATTTTGGCTACTTAAAATTCGACGAACCTTTTGAGAATCTTCTAACCCAGGGCATGGTTTGTATGGATGGGGCCAAAATGTCCAAATCCAAAGGCAATGTGGTCAGTCCGGAAGAAATAATCAGCAAGTATGGCGCCGATACAGCCCGTTTGTTCATTTTGTTTGCCGCCCCGCCGGAACGGGATTTGGAATGGAGCGATCAAGGGGTGGAAGGTTGTTTCCGTTTCCTGAACCGGGTTTGGCGCTTGGTTGCCCAGTATGCGGACGTATTGCAGAATGATGAAACCATAAATAAAAATGATCCCTTTGGTCAATTGGATCAGGCGGCTAAAAAAATGCGTTACCAGACCCATTATACTATTAAGAAAGTTACGAATGACATTGAAACCCGATTTAACTTCAATACTGCCATCAGCTCCATTATGGAACTGGTTAACGCCCTATATCTTTATAAGGAACAACCGAATGTTAATTTGGCTGTAGCCCGGGAAGGGATAGAAACGGTTCTTAAACTGCTGGCTCCTTTTGCTCCCCATATCACCGAGGAATTATGGAGTGAAATCGGCCATAAAGATAGTATTCATGCTCAGGCCTGGCCTTCAGCCGATGAAAAAACCCTGCAGCAAGAAGAAATTACCATTATTCTTCAAGTAAACGGCAAATTGCGGGACAAAGTGCAAGTTCCTGCGGAAATAAGCAATGAAGATTTAGAAAAACTGGTTTTGGCCTCGAACAAAGTCCAGCAGCATATACAAGGGCGTAAAATTGTAAAAGTAGTTACCGTACCGGGTAAATTGGTCAATATTGTTGTGAAATAAACCGCTCATTGCGAATTGGGGTAAGTTTTTGCATAAGGAGATGTTTTCCAACTTGAAGGCATCTCCTTTTGTTGTTAAATTTGTCCGAATACTCCAATCGCCCGGATTAATACAAAAAAGAGGGAATTGCTTCCAACTTGGGCACGACAATAGGTCCATCTATATTAGGTTTCATGCTTGATCTACAATTTTTCTGTATCATTTACCTTTTTGGCCTTAATTTCTCTGCTTATTATCGCATTTTCCTTGAAGATAAAAACAAAATAGGAAACATTGACCTATTATCAGATGGGAGCAGTTGCAAAGAAGGGATTGTTGCTTAGAC
>JAAYII010000220.1 GCA_012523535.1 Peptococcaceae bacterium | reverse complement strand
CCCCAAAAACAACCGCCGGGATCAATGGGGCGGTAGTATGGAAAACAGAGCGCGGATTGTTATTGAAATTGCCAAAAATATAAAAAAGAAATGCGGGCAGGGATTTCCTGTTTGTATCCGAATCAGTGCCTCGGAAATCTTTGCCGGCGGTTATGACATTGATTATGGAATAGAAATCGCCAAGCAATTGGACGGTTATTATGATTTAATCAATGCCTCGGTAGGGGCTCATGAAGAGCCCACTGTGTTTACCCATACTCATCCCAGTATGTTCCTGGAAGACGGCGTTAATGTAAAATATGCCGCAAAAATAAAAAAAGCGGTTAATTACTCCAAGATTGCCGCTGTCGGAGCTTTGGCTGAACCGGAACTAATGGAAGAAATCATCGCTTCAGGACAGGCCGATGTGGTTATGCTCTGCCGCCAGCTTATGGCTGATCCAGATACTCCCATTAAGGCCCAAACCGGAAGGGAGAAGGAAATTCGCAAATGTATCCGTTGCTTCGAATGTTTTTCCGGCCATTTTACCAAACAAGCCAATTTATGCGCCCTCAACCCCGAAATAGGATTTGAAAGGGAAGTCAAATACACGGATCCGTTTATCAAATATAAGAAAAGAATCCTTGTAGCCGGCGGCGGCGTAGCCGGAATGCAAGCGGCAATAACAGCCGCCGAACGGGGGCATGAAGTTATTCTCTGTGAAAAAGCGGATACCTTAGGAGGCATTTTACGCTGCGAACGGAAAGTACCTTTTAAGCAAAACTTGCAGAGATATCTTGATCAGCAGGCAGAATTGGTTAAGTCCTCCAAGATAGATCTCCGTTTGAATACGGAAGTAACACCGGCCTTGGCCGAAAGTATTAAGCCGGATATCATTATAGCGGCCCTCGGTTCCCGCCCGCTGGTTCCCAATATTCCGGGTATTGACAGGGAAAATGTTTTTAGCGTCGATTATGCCTTTCTGCATGCCGAGGAAACAGGTGACAGGGTAATTGTACTCGGCGGCGGCCTCTCCGGTCTGGAACTCGCCATTTATCTGTCCGGGTTGGGCAAAAAAGTCACCGTTATGGAAATGGCCAACAGGCTTAATTATTCCGGCAATGTGATTCATGCCATGGCCATCAATAACGAACTCAAACGCTTAAGCATTGAAATTATCCTCTCGACCAAGGCTATAGAAATCAACGCTCAGGGAGTGGTGGGTGAGTATGTGGGCGACTCATTTTCACCTGCTCCACCCTGTAATACAATTGTCAAAGGTATGCTGGTATCCGTGATTTCGGAGGCGGAATTCAAGGCCGCCGCTCCGGTCGGTAGCAGAACACTGTACAAGGCAGACACAATCGTTTATGCCCTCGGACAAGTTCCGCGGCGAGAAGAAGCAAATTCTTTACGGAATTGCGCACCCTTGTTTTTTGATATTGGGGACTGTGTAGAAGCCAGGAATATTTATGCGGCCAATTCCACAGCCTTTACCATAGCCAGAAATATCGGAAGATATTAATTGTAAAATATTATTTCTTACTTTACACTTTATAAGGATGAAAGATAATAACATAAACAAAGAAGGAGAAATGATTATGGGTAAAATTATTATCACCGGCGTAGACGGCAATTTTGGCGGTTATGCTGCCAGAAGCATTATGCAGAAAGTTCCTTTGGAAAAACTGATTTTTACAGCCCCCAACAAACAAGCCTTGGAACAATTTGCCGCCCAAGGGGTGGAAACCCGTTACGCTAACTTTAACAATCCATCTCAATTAGAAGAAGCTTTCGCCGGAGGAGAAGTACTGCTATTAATCTCCATGCCATTTGTCGGTGAACAAAGAAGAATGGCTCACAAAAATGCTATTGACGCCGCAAAAGCAGCCGGCGTGAAAAAAATAATCTATACCTCCATTGTGGGATGCGGCCATGAAGAATGCGACGCTTATGAAATCCGGGATCATAAATATACGGAAGAATATCTGTTAATCAGCGGCTTGAAATATGTCTTCCTCAGAAATGCCCAATATGGTGAGGCAATGATCTCGGCCTTTGAAGAGGCGGCCAATTCCGACGGCATTTTGAAAAACAATATGGGGAACGGACGCATGGCTCATGTTTCCCGCAATGATTGCGCCGAAGCCGCAGCCTGCGTAGCCGCCGGCGCCGGGGAAGATAACGCCATTTATTATATTACCGGCCCGACAGCCAATACCATGGAAGAATTTTGTGCCATCGGTTCAGAAGTTACGGGCAAAAAAGTAACCTATCAATATATTGACGATGATGCAATGTACGCCTTTTTTGAGTCGATCGGCGTGCCAAGATATACCGATGGCGAATGGGCAGAAACGGCAAAAGCTTTTCCATTCTGCGCAGAAGGTATGGTAACCTTCGGAGCTGCCATTCGCAAAGGCCAGATGGACCGCTGCACCAACGATTTTGAACTGCTGACCGGTAAAAAACCTATCAGTGTCCGCGAAATGTTTGAAAACCTGGAAAAATTCAGAATAGGGGACAGAACCTCAACCGATAATTAATAATATAAAGATAATTTTGCCAAGCTTGAAAAAAAGACGCTTCAAATAAGGAAGCGTCTTTCTAATTTGTTTGACAGCCCTTTTCCTTAATGGTGTGTCAATGTCTTCGCTTTTCACCCCTTTGCCGAGAGAGGCTTTTTTGCCATACAACAGATTTTGACGTTTTGAAACTTCTAATATAACTTATAATATTCATTAATAGTCATGCCATGGGCTAAAGCTTGACCCACCAATCTGCCGAAGGTCAGGCAACGTCCGTGGTTAAGCCCCGGAACTGTAACCGGATAGGAATTGGCCAGAAAATCACCCTGAACATTGCCAATGGCAAAAAGCCCGGGAATGGGGTTATCATCCTCATCACAGACTTGGGAATTTTCATCCACATGCAACCCATAAGGAACGGCCAACAGCACGCTGGTGATTGCCGAGGCATAAAATGGGCCCTCCTTAACGGAAGACAAAAACCTTGAGGGAACACCAAATTCCGGGTCATAGCCGGCATCGCAATACTTATTATATTGTGCAACGGTTTTTTTGAGATTTTCGGCCGGCACCTTAATAACTTCAGCCAATTCCTCCAGTGTTTGCCCCTTAAAAATGTGTCCGGACTGAACGGCTTTTTCCACCTTGGCTCTCAGTTCACTTTCGGAGACAGAGGCAAACTTGGACGGTTCCTGCTTTTTGGCATGTTCCGGATAACGAGAATCAAAAATCGCAAAGGCTTTATTGCCCGGGGCATTCATGCGGGCGTTGGTCACCAAGGGTTCCCATGCTACTTCACAGCAAAAACGTTTGCCTTCCCGGTTAACTGTCAGCCAGGATGTATCCATGCCGGCTGCCAACGGCAAGAAATTGACGGCATGAATGATAGGCGCCGGATAACACCTGGAACGGGCTGCCCCGACCCACATGCCCAATATAATGCCGTCACCGCTATTATAACCTTTGCGGGTATAAACACTTTTATCAGCCCGTAAACAAATGGGGCTCCAACACTCCAACATTTCCCTGTTGCCCCCGATATCTCCGGTGGCCAGAATCACGCCTTTTTTGGCGTTTAAGCGCTTATAACCTTTGCTGTCACTAACAATAACCGCCGTAACCCGGCCTCTACCATTATCTCCACAACCGTCTTCCCGAACTAATTGCTCCGCTTTAGTTTGAAAAGCAAAAACAGCACCATGAGCTTCGGCGGCCTCTTTTACCATTTCCACAAAGTCGGTGTTGATAAATTTCCCGTCCGCTCGGTAATGCCGTTCATCATCAGTAAATTTATGGGCTGTCCGAAATTGCTTGAAACGATCCTCCAATTCATCCCAATCCGACCGGGCCGTATTCTGACTGTTCAAACTGACTTTAAGGCCTTTGGCCCTGGCCAGATCATAATAATAATCAAAAACTTCGCCGCTTTTATCCACAAAAGTACGAATAAGCCTATAATTGGCCTGGGATTGTCCCCATTGATAAATCAGGCGAGCAATCAGATCTTTATCCAGCTCGATACCCGCTTCCTTTTGCAGTTTGGTACCGATGGCTCCCACATCAATACCATGACCCACAACCTCGGCGGCTTTTTCTACACAAATCACTTTGGCCCCCGCTTCGGCGGCGGAATGAGCGGCTACACAACCTGCAAACCCGGCACCGACCACAACAATGTCATATGTTTCTTCTCTCTCAATATTGGTAATAGGCTGGGGCTTAATTTGCCAGGGATGCACAGAGGGCACGGTACAGTTATTGCTTTGCTTATTATCTTTGTTCATCTCCAATTCCTCCTAATTTAAACCGATTGAATATCGATTAACTTTTCTTTCTAAATATACTAATTATTTCAAAAATAATCAAACCTTAATTTGTAGCATTATTTGTTTTGTTGTGTTTTGGGCCTGACAGCTTGCCTCTTGGAGGTAACTGAAGACAATCAAGCTAATTTTAAGATATAAAGAGCATAATATGTGATAGTTATTGGATTCCTGTAACTTCCGAGGTGAATAATATTGAAAATATTACTTTTATATAACCCCATCGCCGGCAATGGTACCTTCGTCAATCACCTTGATAAAATTATAAAGACTGTTCAGGATAACGGCTATTACTTAATTCCTTATAGATTAAGTACGATTGAGGCCTTGCAGCAAATGCTTCTTTCTTTTGATCTAAAAAGCGTTGACAGAATATGGATTGCCGGAGGCGATGGCACTATCCATAATGTTGTTAACGCCGTTTATCCGCTTAATCCTGATGTCCCCCTGGGAATATTTCCCGTAGGAACAGCCAATGATTTTGCTTATTATTTTGAATTTCCCTCTGAAATACTGAAAATGACCAATATTTTGCTAAGTAATAACTTTACCTATTGCGATATCGGGGTGGCCAACAACCGCTACTTCCTTAATG
>JAAYII010000219.1 GCA_012523535.1 Peptococcaceae bacterium | reverse complement strand
CTCATCCCTTCTGCTTATAAAAAATTATTAGTTAATTTATCCGGTATAAGTATGTCCAACGGGGATGAAATAAATTTGAAATTAATGATTAATGAAAAAAAAACTCCTTGTTGTGAAACAAGGAGTTTCGGGTTTGTATTAAAAAATTTATTGTTCCCGGATAATTGCTCCCTGGGAGTCGATATCCAGGATCAAGGCGTCGGCTTGCAAGGAATGGTTGTAAAATTCTTGCTTCATAATATCGGCTACCTTGGGAGCTATGTCTGATGGACTAAAAGCCAGCAGCGTAGGGCCGGATCCGCTTAAGACGGCGCCATAGGCCCCTGCTTCGACAGCGCTGGATAACGCTTCTTCCATCCCCGGGATAAGAGTTGCTCTTTGACTCTGATGAATTCTGTCCTGGGTGGCAATTTTAAGCAGGTCATATTCTTCACGTAGCAAACAATCTACAAGCAAACCCACCCGGGAACAATTAAAGGTAACATCACGGCGGCTAACAAGGGAAGGAAGGACTTTTCTTGATTTTTTTGTTGCCAGCAAAAAATCGGGGATTACTACCACTGCTTTAAATTTGGGATTATGGGACAATACCCTGACGATAGTATTGTTTTCGGCCATGACGGTTAAAGTTATTCCTCCATGGAAAGCCGGCGCCACATTGTCAGGGTGCCCTTCAATGGAAGTAGCAAGTTTAAGCAGTTCATTTTTATTAAGAGGATATCCCGCTATGGCATTGGCAGTTAAGAGACCGGCAACCACTGCGGTTGAACTGCTGCCAAGTCCTCTGGTCGGCGGTATATAGCTTTCTATGGTAACCTTTAACGGTCTGGGTTCCATCCCGATTTGTTCCCAAAGAGCGCAAGCCGATTTCCAAAAGATATTTCTTTTGTTAGGGGCAATGAAACGGGTATATTTACCCCGAAGTCTGAATTGTAAGCAATCGCCGAGTTCGACCTGAAAAATATTATAAAGACTTAAAGCAAGTCCCATACAGTCAAAACCCGGTCCCAAGTTGGCTGAAGTTGCTGGTACTTTAACGACAAACATTTTTTCCTCCGGTTTTTATCGAAACCATTTCCAAGATTGTTGTATTAAAAGGAATAAGAAGCATTAAACAGGATTAAATAGATGTTTCCAAACGGATTACATTATGAATTTTCTCCAGTTTGTTGTAGCTTTTTACGGAAGCGAGAGCTTGACGAAGTTGTCCTTCCTTACAGGGATGAGTAACAAGAACGATTTCCGCGCTTTTATTTCTGCGTGGTTTTTGAATTATGGAATTAAAACTAATTCCGGCTTCGGCGAAAAACAAAGCCAAATTGGCAAAGACCCGGGGTTCGTCTTGAACTTTTAGGCGGATATAATAAGCTGTGGTGAAATCATTGACCGCTTTAATCGGAAGGTTTTGATAGTTGCTGTTGTTTATATATCCCCTGGAACCCGATTCCATATTGCGTACAACTTGAATAATGTCCGCTACGACGGCGCTGCCGGTAGGCAAGGAACCGGCACCTTGGCCGTAGAACATGGTTTCCCCTATAGCATCTCCCACGATATAAATAGCGTTGAATACTCCGTTTACCATGGCCAAAGGATGCTTCTTGTCCAAGAGGGCCGGGTGTACTCTGACTTCCACTTCACCATCTTCATTTTTGGCGATTGCCAATAGTTTTATTACGCATCCCAATTCCTCGGCATATTTAATATCGGCTTTGGAAATCTTGGTTATTCCTTCCACATAAACTTGATTAAAAGAAACGGGAGTATTGAAAGAAAGTGTGGCGAGGATGGCCAGTTTACGAGCTGCGTCCAAGCCTTCAACATCCGCAGTGGGATCGGCTTCGGCATACCCAAGTTCTTGAGCTTCGCGCAGCACTTCTTCAAATTCCCGCCCTTGTTCGGTCATAGCTGAAAGAATGTAATTAGTTGTTCCGTTGATAATACCGATGACGGAAGTAACCCTATTGGCTGTAAGAGACTGTCTCAAGGCTGCAATAATCGGAATTCCGCCAGCCACACTGGCCTCAAAATAAAGATCCCTTTTATTTTGTTCCGCTGCCGACAACAATTCATTGCCATAGGAAGCGAGAAGATCTTTATTGGCAGTGACAACATGTTTGCCCTGTTTCAGGGCTTCCAAAATATAGGTGCGGGCAGGCTCAATTCCGCCCATTACTTCCACGATAATATCAATTTCGGGGTCATATAAAAGTTCATTAGGATCATCCGTAAAAAGAATATCCTCACCAAAAGGCCTGTCTTTTAAAAGATTGCG
>JAAYII010000218.1 GCA_012523535.1 Peptococcaceae bacterium | reverse complement strand
TCTCGGGATCGTGATTTCCTCTAGACGACCCAGCAACCAATCAAGAACCAGTGCCAATACCGCTGCCGGAAAAGCTCCTATTAATATCAAGGCATCTATATTCCTCGAAATACCAAGGAAAATAAAGTCTCCCAAACCGCCGGCTCCGATAAAAGCAGCAAGGGTTGCCGTACCCACATTAATAATGGTTGAGGTTCGAATACCGGCCATTATTACACTAAAAGCGAGAGGTAATTCTACTTTGAACAAGATTTGTCTATCGGTCATTCCCATTCCTCTGGCTGCTTCGATTATTGATTTATCTACATCCTTGATCACCGTAAAAGTATTGCGGATGATTGGCAGTAAAGAATATAAGAATAAAGCTGCAATAGCCGTTTTTTGCCCAATCCCGAAAAGAGGAATCATAAAACCCAATAAAGCCAAACTGGGAATTGTTTGCAAAATACCGGCCATTCCTAAGACAATCGCTTCAATTGATTTTATTCTGGTAATCAAAATACCAAGAGGTATACCGATAAAAATGGCAATCATCATGGAAATAAAGACGAGTTCAATATGTTGGATTAAAGCCTGCAACAAATCCTGCCAACGCATTTCAAGTTGATATACTATCTGATCCCAAAGTGATAATTTACTCATTCCCCTCCCCCTTTAATCCATTAACAAAAAAGCTCAATAATGAACCACGGGTTACAACTCCGATAATTTTACCGTCGGCATCAACCACGGGGATAATCCCATAAGCCGCTTGTGTTATTTTAAGCAAGGCATCTCTGGCTGTGGCATTATCCTGTAATACCGGTTCTGCCGGTCTCATAATCTCGGCTATAGTTTCGGTCTTATCAATATTGGATTGCAACTCTTGACCGGAAACAATACCCAAGAGTTTTCCGTTTCCATCAGCAACTAACAAAGTATCGGTTTTTCGCTGACGCATAAGATTTAGTGCCACTTTAAGGGTTCTAGAAGGCAAAGTAATGACCGGATTCTCTCGCATAATATCTTTAATAGAAACATACTCCGGATTTTGATAAATTCGTTTTTTACCGATAAATTCTTCCACAAATCCATGAGCGGGATGGCTGAGGAGTTTATCCGGTTTATCCAATTGCAAAAGTTCGCCGTCTTTCATGACGGCAATCCTATCTCCTATCTTCAAGGCCTCGTCCATATCATGGGTAACAAACACAATAGTTTTATGCATCTCAGACTGAATTCGCAATAATTCATCTTGCAATTGTTCTCGAGTTATCGGATCCAAAGCACCGAAAGGCTCGTCCATCAAAATAATATCCGGATTGGCTGCCAAGGCACGGGCTACTCCTACCCGCTGCTGCTGCCCTCCGGAAAGTTCTCTTGGATAACGTTTGGAGTAAATATTGGGGTCCAACCCGATCATTTCCATCAGTTCAATGACTCTTTGTTTTATTTTATTTTCGTTCCATTTATTCAATCTGGGAATTAATGCAATATTCTCTTCAATTGTATAATGAGGGAATAGGCCGATCTGCTGGATTACATAACCTATACTGCGACGCAAATAAACCGGATCCAAACTCGTAATATCCTTCCCGTCAATATAAATCTTCCCGTCAGTATGCTGAACCAATCGGTTTATCATTTTCAAGGTGGTGGTCTTTCCGCAACCGCTCGGACCAATCAACACCAGGATTTCTCCTCTGGCTATCGATAAATTAAGCGATTTTACCGCTTCAAAACCATCATCGTATGTTTTACTGACATTTTCAAATTCAATCATAAAACCACTCAATAAAATTGCTCCCTAATTCTAATTGCCAACGATAATATTCCGACAATCATGAAATATATTATACAATTTTAATTTGTTAAAAACAACTTCAATTAAATCTATAAGTTGTCCTTTGAAGCTAATAGAATAAAATAAATTTAAATTTTCTTACTAATGCTTTGAATTCTTTACCCTCAATACCAATTAATAAAACAAAAAATGACACCAACCATAATAATGATTGGTGTCAAATAAGCCTGGCGGCTGAAAAAGGGCCAAATCTTTTTCCAAACATAGTATTCGGATTTAATGACAATTGGATGAAATAACCCAATAATTAAAAAGAACATATACCTATTATTAATCCATCAATGTTCATATCTGCTTCCTATTTACAGTATAAATAAGAACAAAAATTTTATCTAAAGCTAATTAACACTATTTTCTACCGATTATAGTAGTCAAAATCTCATGAGCTTCCTCGGCTTCAGACTCCGGAACCAAAATCTCCACAGAATTGTTATTTGACTGTTGATAAGCGCCTACCGCTCTCAGTTGGACCAAAATTCCTTCCTCGCTTAAAGCCTTTTGGTATTTTTCAGCAACACTTCGGGTAGGAGCAATGTAAATCACAGTCCACATAACAATACCCTCCAAGATTGATTTATACAAGTTTATTATACTTACGCAGTAAAGCTTTTTCTACATTTTCAGGCACAAATTCCGAAATCTTGGCATTAAGGCTGGCAGCCCACTTAATGGTGCTGGAACTAATATAGGAAAAATCACTTTTGGTCATTAGAAACACTGTTTCTAAGGTCGGGTCCAGTTTTTTGTTCATTAAAGCCAACTGAAATTCATATTCAAAATCCGTAACAGCCCTTAAACCTCTAATAATGGCTATCGCCCCGCACTTGCGAGCAAAGTCTACCGTTAAACCTGAAAAAGATGATACTTCTGTATTTTGGATGTCTTTGATCGCTTCTTCCAGTAGTTCTTTTCTTTCTTGCAGAGTAAAAAGAGGATTTTTGTTATTATCCTGGGCCACAGCCAGAATAACTTTATCAAAAAGTTTTACTGCTCTCTTGATAATATCTAAATGTCCATTGGTTACAGGATCAAATGTTCCCGGGTATACTGCAATTCGCACTATAATTTCTCTCCTCTTTAATAAATTTAAAAGTTAAAATATCATTCGATATTATTTCCATTTTACATTTTCTTTTCCCAATAAAACAACCAATTCTTTTTCCAATTCCGGTTTATAGTCAATATAATAGTTTTTGTTAACTTCAAATACTTTCTGTGAATCAGCAAAGTAGAAATAAACCGGTTTGTTTCCAGGATAGGCTTTTAGGGTTTTCATGATTGGGTCTGTCAACTCTTTGCTGTTGTGTTCAAGTTTTAAAAACAATTTTTCTGATTTCGGTTGGAGAACATGCTCCTGTGGGTCTACACCAGCTGAAGTTAAACTTTCTACATCCTGTTCAACATTTTCTTCTACTAACACCACTTTCTCGGCAATAATTTTCTTCTCCTCATCGTTAATATAATAACGGCCATGGACAAGAACAATTTGATCATTTTCCAAGGAGCCGACCTCGGCAAAGATTTTAGGGAAAATAAGAACTTCTATTGTACCCGTAAGATCTTCAAGCAGGAAGCTGGCCATCATTTCGCCTTTTTTGGTTATTGTCGGTCTAAAAGAAGTAATTATTCCCCCAAGAATAACCTTTCTTTCTTCATTGCTTTCCAAACAAGATATTATATCCGAAGTTGTCGCATTTTGCAAAAAATCCCGCACAGAGAGCAAAGGGTGAGTTGTTAGATAAATCCCCATAAACTCCTTTTCCATCTTCATGATTTCTTTTTCACTGAATTCCGGAACATCAGGCAATTCTATCCCCTGGTCCAGATTCTGATCCAAGTCAAATAAAGAAATCTGCCCTCTTTGCTGATCTTTTTGCCGGTTCTGGGCAAGTTCCAGAACCTGATCAACCACCCTCATAATTTGAGCCCGATTACCCAAAGAACCGAAAGCACCGGCCTTAATCAAGCTTTCCAAAGCTCTTTTGTTTAACAGTCTGCTGTCAATACGTACCACAAAATCATAGAAAGAAGTAAAGGGACCCTTTTGGCGTTCCTTAACAATCGCCTCCACCAGGTTGCTGCCAACATTGCGAATAGCCTCCAAACCAAAGCGGATGGCATTATTCTCAATAGTAAAATCATTATAACTAAATTGCACATCGGGCGGAAGAATCTCGATCCCGCTGTTTTTTGCTTCTTGAATGTAAAAAGACACTTTTTCAGGGGATCCGATTACCGAACTTAATAAAGAAGTCATAAATTCCAGGGGATAATTGGCTTTTAAATAAGCGGTCTGGTAAGC
>JAAYII010000217.1 GCA_012523535.1 Peptococcaceae bacterium | reverse complement strand
GAACTGTACCAATTTGGATATTGCTCTGGATTTGGTAAAGGAAGCAGTTTCTCTTGCTCCTGTTTATTTTGTTTCCGGTAATCATGAAGACCAATCAAATATGTATCCTGAATTACAATCCCGGTTAAAAGCTTGCGGGGTTATAATATTGGACAATGAAGCCAATATTGTGGAATTTCGGGTCGGCAACTTTAATTTTATAGGTCTTGTCGATCCCCAATCCTATAAAAATAAGCTTTCAAATCCATATGGCACGGAAGAACAGGGGAAGATAATAAAAGAAATTATTAAGGCCAACAGGGTAGAAGATAAGTTTAATATCTTACTTGCCCATCGCCCCGAATTTTTTGAGGTATATGCCGAATGCGGTATAGATTTGGTTTTTACCGGGCATGCTCACGGCGGCCAAATCCGTCTCCCTATGATCGGTGGTCTGGTGGCCCCGGGACAGGGATTTCTCCCCAAATATACCAGCGGTTTACATACCATGGGAAATACGGCTATGGTTATAAGCCGGGGACTTGGAAACAGTATATTTCCGCAGCGAATATTCAACAGGCCGGAACTTGTGGTGGTGACGCTGAAAAGAATATAGAAGATCTTCAAAAGAAAAGGATATGATTATTTGATAAACAGAGGACATAACGAATACTTGTCTCGTTATGTCCTTTGTTGTTTTAAACCAGCGTTCTAAATACCCCGATTACTTTGCCCAAAATGGAAACATCCCGCACATATATAGGTTCCATATATTGATTTTCAGGTTGCAAACGAATCCGGTCTTTCTCTTTATAAAAGCGTTTTACTGTAGCTTCATCTTCTAGCAGGGCGACAACAATATCCCCGTTATTGGCGGTGTGTTGCTGTCTGACTACAACCAAGTCACCGTCCAAGATCCCGGCATCAATCATACTATCACCCTGTACTTTAAGCATAAAGACGGTGTCCGACTTTACCAGTTCAGACGGGACAGGGAAGGTGTCTTCAATATTTTCTTGCGCCAGAATTGGTTGACCGGCTGCCACCCGTCCTATGATAGGAACATGCACAATTTTGTGTGCGGCAAATTCGTTCAAGGAATCAAGAACCTCTATTGCTCTAGGTTTGGTCGGATCACGCCGGATAAAGCCTTTTTTCTCTAAAGTGTTTAAATGATTATGTACTGTGGAACTTGAGGTTAAACCGACAGCATCTCCGATTTCACGAACTGATGGGGGATAGCCTTTGGAGGCAATCTCGCTTTTAATAAAATTTAAGATTGCCAACTGGCGCGCGGAAAGGTCCGTGGTCATCATATCACTCCCTGCTAACACAATATTATTTTTACGGCAAGATTAAATCCCTGTACTGGAATTATTAGGCATTGCACTATAATTGTAACATATTTAAAGCGAAAAGCAAACTTATGTTCGATTAATTCTTGACTCGAACAATTGTTCGGTATAAAATATAAATCAATACAGAACAAATGTTTGGTATAAGCCATTTATCAGGGAGGGATACCGATGATAAATAGTTTTAAAGCCTGCCCGTCAAAGAAGAAGGGGATAGGGGTCTGCATAAAAATTGCCTTGATTCTTTTCTTGGCGATAATTATTATCGGCTTTCTGGGCATAAATCAAAGCTCCGCTCAAACTGCCGATAATGATCAAATAATAGAGTATGAAGG
>JAAYII010000216.1 GCA_012523535.1 Peptococcaceae bacterium | reverse complement strand
CTTTAATAGATCTTTTATCTTTAATAGAACTTTTCTTTAATAGAACTTTTCTTTTATAGAGCTTTTCTTTTATATAACTTATCTTTTTAGACAGTGAGACGGTAACATAAATGGGTGCAGTATCTTAATCCCTTTCCATGATGTACTATTAAAGAGATGATTTTTTATTAAAGTGATATTTTTTTGTGATATTTTTTATTCCGGTTGACGTAGTAGCGCCAACTTGCCCGTCTATAGTTTAAGGAAAGGAGGGGAATAAACATAGACCATGAGACAATTCGCAAGGTTTTGGCCGGAGACAAAGACGCCTTTCGTGCCCTGGTGGAAGAATATAAAGATCTGGTTTATATGATTTGCTTTAATGTGGTCAGGGATTGTCACGAAGCGGAAAACCTTGCCCAGGAAACCTTTTTCCAGGTCTATAAATCCCTCTCCAGTTATCAAGCGCGGGGTTTTAAAACTTGGATCAGCAAAATAGCCTTACATAAAGCTCTTGATTACAAAAGAAGTAACGCTCACCGGCTGAATAAAGCCAGTATTCCCTTGACGGAGCTGGAAGACAAGCTAAAAGGAGAAAATCTTGAAGTCGAGAATACGCTGCTGGAAGCTGAGGAGAAAAACCTTTTGGCGGAGTGTATGAATAAGCTGCCCCTGCTTTACCGGGATATCCTCCAAAAATATTACCGGGAGAATAAGAATTGCAAGCAGATAGCCCAGGAGGAAAACATAAGCGTGCGGACAGTGGAAACCAGATTATACCGGGGAAAAAAGATTTTAAGACAATGTTATGAGGAGTTGAGCAAGAAATGAGCGAGACAAAATGCTATACCCCTCAGGATTTTGAACTGTATCAAGCGGGCGGGCTGGCTGCCGAAGAGCGTATTCGCTTGGAAGAGCACCTCTTGCAGTGCGACAGCTGCATGGATACTTACCTAAAAGTAACGGAGAGTTACCTATGCCAATTGGGTGAGACCGATTTGAGCTTTGATTTTCCGGACCGGGTAATGGCTATGATTGAGAAACAACAAACATTGCCCGTTGCCGTTAAAAATAATAAATCCAATGGCGCCAAATACCAAGAAAAGAAGAATGCCCGTTGGAATCTTTTGATTGGCTACTGTGCCGCGGCTTGTATTGCCATGTTTTTCTGGGTGGGAGGTTGTTTTGACGGGATTGCCGGCAGTTTGACCAAGGAAATAGATATTTTCCCCGCCTCCGAGACGGTGGAACAGAAAGCCCCTGCCCGCAAAATTAATCTGATTCAAACGGGTTGGACCAAAAAGACATTAGAAAGGCAACAGTCCTTGTTTGCCAACTTCAAATTAGAAAGGGAGTAAACATTTATGAAAAAAAAGAGTAAATTCCTTACCTTCATTCTTTCCTGCGTGCCCGGTTTGGGCCATATTTACCTCGGCCTTACCCACAGGGGCTTTCTCTTCCTTGTGGCCACGGCTTTGACCGTCATCAGTACTTGTTTCATCGTTATGCTGGGAGTTTTTTACAGTCCCTGGCCCCTGGTGTTTTTGCCTTTTATCTGGTTGGCTGCCCTGGTGGATGCCTTGATTTTGGCCGATAAGATCAATCTTCAAATCCAAACCGCCGGAATAAACGGAAAGGAAGTTTCCGATCCGGCCATCCTGGAAAATGCCTTGAAAACCCAGAACCATAAAATCATGGCCCTTGTCTTTTCCATGATTCCGGGAGCAGGGCATATGTATTTGGGCCAGATGGCCAAAGGCATCCAGTTGATGGCGGCATTTCTGCTCGCCCTTTACCTCAGCGACTTTATCAATTTGTCCCTGCTGTTGATGTTCTTGCCCATTCTCTGGTTTTACAGTGTCTTTGATGTCCTGCACAGGGTATCCAATCCGGACAAAAGCCAGGACCTTTTTTCAGCGGGCGCTTTCGTCAACGGGAATCTGTCCGGCAAAGCGGGTAAATACTTGGGCATAGCCTTGGTGGTAATAGGTTGTATCATGATCCTGGAACGAATTGTTTTCCCGCAATTGGCGATTTTAATCAATACCAATATTACTGAATACCTGCGGACCGGGATTATAGCGGTATTGTTTATAGCCGGCGGCATCCGCTTGATGATCGGTAATAAAGACAGCGACAAGGAAAACAACAAAGAGATTAATAACGCAACAAATGCAGGTGCGAATGCGGATAAAGAAACAGGTAAAGAGACAGACAATGGGATAGACAATGAGATATAGACAATGAGAAACAGACAATGAGATATAGACAATGAGAAACAGACAATGAGAAAGGTAATTAACGTATCGTCAATAATTAGGAAACGATTTGGTTAAAGGGGAAGATTGAGCAATGAGGAAATGGCGAGTGGGAACCGTTTCAATGGGTTTAATACTGGTTGCGGTGGGCATCTTGCTTTTGGCCGCTGAAATATGGGGTTTTAACGGAGCGTATTTAATAATACGCTGGTGGCCTGTCATTCTTATAGTCTTAGGTATCGAGATCCTGGCTTATGTTTTCTGGTCCAGGGAAGAGGAGCCGAAAATAAAGTTTGACGGGTTGAGCATATTCCTGACCATTATGGTTATCTTGATCAGCTGCGGGGTTTACGGCGTCCACAGTATAATCAAAAGCGAATTTTCCACGGGCATTTTGGCCGAACTGGGCTATTTCAAAAATCACACCGTGATCACCGAAAACTATGATTTTGACCCCGCCTCGGTAAACAAGCTGCAGGTAAACAACAGCCACGGCCAGATCAGAGTCGAGCATTACAACGGCGACACAATAAAAGTGGACAGCTCTATCGTGATAGAAAACAATGACGAAGAAAAAGCCAGGCAACTGGCCCAACACCTGGTGGAAATAACGGAAGGGGAAACTTTAAGTATCAATACCCGCAACCAGACTTTGCTGGAGGATAACAAGAACCACCGCATAACCGTCGATTACAGCATTAAAGTTCCCCGGGCCATGGAATTCGATTTTAACAATAAATACGGTACCATTTCCCTTAACGGTCTGCAAGGCAAAGCCAGTGTCTCCAACAAGTTCGGGACGGTGGAAATAAGAAATCATAAGGGCGATATTGAGTTGGAAAACTCTTTCGGAGAAACCGCGCTCAAGAACATAACAGGTAGGCTTGATCTTGACAATAATCAGGGATCGCTGTCCTGGAACAGTGAATTTGAAGTTACCGAAGATGCCCGGATAAATTGCAAATTCAGCAATGTTTATATAAATTTGCCCGCAAATCAAAAAGGTACTTTAGAGGTTTCAACAAAATTGGGCAGCATTACTATTGGAGGTTTTGCCCATGATTTCAAAGTGCAAGAAGAAAACAATAAGCAATTCCTAAAAGAAACAGTGGGTGATTCTTCACCGCTGATCCGGATTTATGCGGATCAGGGAAACGTTGATCTTTCCGGCATTTAAAATCCTACTTTAGAATCCTGCTTTAATACAGTTAATAAATACAGTTAATAAAGTAAGTACCATTTAGTACAGTTATTTATACGGCCCCGCGCATACCCGGTATGTGCGGGCTTTTTTGCTTGTGAAATTAATAGACTTGACAACAAAAATCTTAAGTGGTTAAATTGAAATACAAAAAATGGTATTAACTGGTCAACTCTTTGATGGCCAAAGCGTAAATTTCCGTACAATTTATCAAATGCTCAATCTCTATATACTCATCCGGTTGGTGTTCTACTTTGGGCGTGCCGGGAAAGGTTGGGCCAAAGGCTACGGCCCGCTTAAAAGCCTTGGCAAAGGTTGTCCCGCCTGTCCCTAAAGCTTTTGCTTCTTGTTGGCCCGTAAAATCGCGGTAGACTTTAAGCAATTTTTGGATATGTTCCTCATCTTCGGAAAAACTTAGAGAATCCAAGGAATCCAAGACAGTTTGCTCCGCTTCGAAACACCGGAAGGCGGATTTTATTTTCTCCAGCATGGATTCCAGCCGCTCGGCCGCGGGGAAGCGAATATCCAGGCCTAAAGTAAGGGCTTGGTGGTCCATGCGCAGAAAGCCGGGATTTACGGTAAGCTTTCCGGTCAAGTCATCTTCACAGGCCAGCCCCAGGGACTCGCCGTAGTGTTCCAGCCCGATTTTTTGGGCGAAGAGAGTGATAAACTTTCGCTGTTCATCCGTAAGATCCAGCATCTCCAGGACTTCGGCCCGGGCCAGAAACACTAGCAGCTGGGCGACGGCATTTTGCCCTTCTTGGCAATTAAAAGCATGGGCCGGCTGACCGTAGGAGGCAAGGGTAGCATCGGTGCCCTTTTCCATCAGCTCCAGCCGGAATCCGCTTTGAGAAATCAATTGTTTCAGTTTCCGGCAGACAGCGTTTTTTTCACCTTCCGGGATTTCCAAAAGGGCCTCGCAATAAGCTGGCACTATATTCAGGGAAGCACCGCCTTCAATCTTTTTTATCTTAAATCCTGATTGGGGCTTAGGGCTTTGGTTGTCCGGGATTTGCTTTTGCTTAAAAACTTTTTTCAGTTCCAGCCAGACCAAACCCTTTTCCGCAATCACCAGGGGAAAGACGGAATCGGGGACAAAGGAGAAATCGGGTTCCGGTATTTTCTCCAAAAGTTTAGGAGTCTTAGCCCAGCTTGTCTCCTCGTCCAAGCCGATAATCATTTGGATTTTGCCTTTGGGGATAAAGCCGGAATCTTTAACGGCTTTCATGGCATAAAGAGCGGAGATGGCCGGTCCCTTGTCATCTATCGCTCCCCGGCCGTAGATCTTGCCGTCTTCGATTTGACCGGCAAAAGGTTCATGTTTCCAACCCCTTCCTTCCGGGACCACATCCAAATGAACAATGATGCCGATGGTTTCTCCGGGGCTGTTTCCGGAGTCCTTGCCGTCGTTATGATCCCCGCCGAATTCAATTACTCCGCCGAGATTGTCAATGTTTTTAGCCTCAAACCCCAGGCTCCGGCCCAGTTCCAAAAAATATTCCAATACCCGGCGAGTTCCTTCTTCCTCACCGGAAAGGCTTTTAATCTTGAGGCATTCCTGCAAGGACTTAAGCATTTCCTCTTGAAGAGAACGT
>JAAYII010000215.1 GCA_012523535.1 Peptococcaceae bacterium | reverse complement strand
CCACCAAAAGTTAAATCTAAAAATCTAATGATTGGGGGCACATCAAATGAAGACATCTTCAAGTGCTTGGTTTATTTACTCTCTGTTTTCGGACTTAACCCCAACATTTGACAGAGAGCCTTTTTTTTCTGCATATTTATCATTTTTCAAACCCATGAAACTCATTACTAATAGGATAACCATAATCAAAATAACAGACGACATCCAAATTATATTAGCTAAACTTGACATTTGTGTTCCTCCCTTTAAATGAGATTATCAGCAAGTTATCCTCAATAAATATTATTCTGTCTATAGATCGTCCTCTTCACCTTTATAACAAAACCATTTGCCGATAACCAGTCCGATTAAACCAATGATGATACAAATCCCAAAGGATTGAATAACATAGCTGCTTAGAAAATCCCAATATCCAAGTATCATAATTTATACCTCCTTAGCCTTTATAGCCAATGGCTCTGTAATGTTCCGCCAATTCGGGTGCGATAACATCAAATTTATTCTGTTTATAGACCTTGATCAGAGCGGGTTTGGCGTTCCGGTCAAATAAGGTGAATAGGATACAGACCACGAAGGCGACGACAAACATAGCTATGGAGTTGTTGTTACCGTCTAAACCCAGCATGGACGGAAGTGAAGTGTAGCTCCAAAGTATGTTAACCACACCGGTAATAATAATGGTCCAGAAACCTGCGAAGGACGAACGTTTCCAGAACATGGCAAAGACAAAAATCCAGAAAGCCGGCAACAACCAGGCAAACAGCCAAACAATAGCATTTTGCACCGGAGGTAGCGCTGTGGAAGTAATTGTACCGCCGGCTCCGATAATCACGATCAACCAGCGCAGTAATTTCATCTTGGATTTTTCAGGCATGTTATGGTTGTAGTAGCGAATATAGATATCGTCAACAACGATCGTTGACAGGGCCAGCAACTGGACAGCGATTGTGGAGAGCATAGCGGCCGCAAAAGCAGCAAACAACCAAGCGGTAAGCCACCAAGGCAACAAATCGATTAACATGACAAACATGGCAATAAAGGGAGGAGCACCTATTCCCGCGTATTCAGGTATGGAAAGGGCGGCCATACCGAAAGCAACCATAATCATACCAAAAATTGCGTTCATGGGAACAGCGATAAATACCGCTTTTTTCAAGGAGTTAACAGATTTAGCCGAAGCAGAAACCTGAGCGGCCTGCGGGCCGATAGGCACATAGAAAAGTCCAGCTAAAAAGGTACCGATAATATAAACTTTCCAAATCTCAGGACTTGACATGATGGATAGGAATTCATTACCTTGTGCAAAGTTGTTGGAATAGCTTTGGAAGAATTCGTTAACACCGGCCCAGCCGTTGGGCAACTTGCTGCCCAGCATGGCAAGAGCAATGATAACTCCCAAATACATAAAAACGGCGTTGATGATATTAACCCAACCTACTTGTTTCATCCCGCCGAAAATAACATATAAAATAGAAATAATTCCACCAATAATACAACCAAAAATCATGGAACCGGAAGTAATAGCAGAAATAACGGAACCAACACCCTGAAGTTCGAGGGTCATAATGCCCCAGATCGTACCGGCGCCCACACAACCTACAAGGACGGCCGTTCTGCGGTCAAATATTCTTTCAAAAGCTTGGCCTATGGTTGTAAAGCCCAGCCGGCGAACCCAAGGACCTGTAAAACAGAATAAAATAATAAGCATGCAGGCACTGGAGATGGCATACCAGCAAGCGGCGACTCCGAAATCCCAGGATGCCGCAGTCATTCCGAGAATATGTCCTCCACCGAGACAGGTTAAAGCCTGGGTGGCTGCAACGGCAACCATGGGCAAATTACGGTTGGATTTAATAAAAGAATCGCTGCCGGCGTGTCTTTCCTTTGCCTGCAGTACTGCCGTAACACCAAAAATAATTATGATTTCCATTAATACAGTACCAATTAAAATAGGCCAATTAATACCCATAGCAGTAGCTCCTTTCAAACCTTTTGATAGTTAAGGAATTAGGCTTTAAGATTTGAATAATATGTTTCAGTAAATTACAATATAGTGTTCTCTTGCTGCTACCACCTCCCAAGGACGGAAGAGGCAAAGTAAAAACTTGCCACCGTTATAAATAAAAAAAAGGGAATAGATTGAGAAAATAAAATTGTTAGACAATGAAAAAATAATTTGATTGGTCTACAAGTAGGTACAAAACAAAGACCTCAAACTATTCCCTCTTTTCACAAATATGAAATGAAAAAGTTTATTTTTAATATTTCGACAATTTCTACTGTTTAATTGACCTATTAGGAAAAAATTATAAAAGTTAAAACTTGTTTAATATTACGATTATATTCTAGCGATTATATTCTAGCACTGACTATAATTAAATACAATATGTACACTGCCAATTATTTTGAGATTATAATATTTTTATATTCAAAATTAAATCAATTTTAACTTAT
>JAAYII010000214.1 GCA_012523535.1 Peptococcaceae bacterium | reverse complement strand
TCTGACTCCGACATTCGGTGGTTCGAATCCATCTACCCCAGCCAAAAATGATTATTAATTAACATCCGTTTGGATGAAACAAACGGATGTTTTGTTTTTGCCCTTATCGGAGCAACTCAAAAATTTGAAGGGAACTGCTTGTATTCTTGATAATCTTACGTTATAATTCTATATGCTTTAAAAATGCGGAAGTGGCGGAACTGGCAGACGCACTGGATTTAGGTTCCAGCGGTTAACAGCCGTGCAGGTTCAAGTCCTGTCTTCCGCACCAAAACTAGACACAATCCCGCAGGGCGGAATGCTTTGCGGTTTTTTTATTTACGCAATGGTGGGATTGCCTTATTCAATATCGAGGTTTGTCACTCCTTGTCCAATCAATTCATATAATGTTACCAGAACCATGGATAAATGGAGGAAAACCTATGAAGGGCATAGCATTTATAGATTATGAAAATATCTATTCCATTATGGCGGATATGGGCCATAGGATACAACCAGAGGAACTGGTTGAACTGGTCAAAACCTACACTGAATATATTGGTGCTGACTTACAAGCAGCGTATTTATATGCAAATTTTGATAAGGAAGAATTTTGGAAGACTCAGTCTTATTTTCAAAAGAAGGGTATTTTCACCCGGCATATATATAGTAAGAATACTTTGGCCAACACTGAAATCAGGCCTAATGCTGCAGATTTAGAACTGATTCTGGATGCACAGGAAATACTCTTGACCAGGCCTTCAGCTGTAGATATTGTCTTTCTGTTCACTTGTGATGGGGATTTTTTTCCACTGGTCAAAAGAATACTTGCCTGGGGAAAAGAAGTAAAAGTAGTAGGAGTTAAAAATAGAATTCATCATGACCTTCTTCCATATTGCGATGATTTTGATGTTTTTAGTTATTTATCAACGAAAGATTCCCCGGTTTATAACCCTTCAAACGATTTAATTAAAGGCATTGAGGTAATTGCAAGAATGCAATTAAGACTTCCTTATGTAGCATCAACCAGGGCAAGAGTGACGTTGAGCAAGGAATTAGAAAGATCCCCAGCAGAAATAAAGGAACTCATACGATATATGTTATCTCAGAATATATTGATAGAACAAGAACAGGATGATTCTAATTTACTAATAAAAAGAACAAAGATATATCTGCTTAATCTAAATCATCCTATGATTCAAGACGTACTTGAGGACTAAATTGAACAACTTCAATATCGCTATCAAAATTTAAGTCGAGAAGAAAACCTGTTGGATTAAAATGATTTTATTATAAATGCGGCTATAGGCAAAAGAGTCATTCTGTTAAAACTCGACCAAGAACAGAATGGCTTTATCTTTATAGCCAATTACATAAAAGAAGTATTTATAACCCCAAGGGATCTAACTGCAGATTTTTGAGGACCTGCAGTTTTATTTTTCCCTAAAGAAAAGGAGCCGCTGCGAACGGTTAGTTCGTTTGGCAACGGCTCTAAGGTTCCATAATTTATGATTATTACTTGTTCTTATTTTGTTTATCGTTTTGCTGATTCGGTTTCTGCGAAGTATTCTTCTCCTGATTTTCATTCTGAAAAATAGAAGTGATTTTTGCCATTAGGTTTTGTAGCATACTTTCAGAATTAGATTTTTGTTCTGTGGCATTTTCCGAATAGGAATTTTCGCTATTGTTCCAACTTTTTTCCTGTTGCAAGTTTTGCTGGGTTCTTACCAGAGCTAAATTACTTCCTGAGTTTGCCAAAGCAGTATTAATTGCTGTTAGGAAGGCTTGGGCTGTACTATTAACAACGTTGTTAATTGCGTTTTGCATGTCTTGATTGGGGTTTTCGAAGAGAGATTTTAAAACGGAATGAAAGGTATTACGGTTTCCTGTAGGAACAAAGCATTTTGTCCGAAAAGGTGGGAACAGGTTAGGAGATTGATAATAATAATAATTATTTTTGAATAAAAGCATTCCGGTTCCTCCTAGTTAAGATAATTTAGACCCAGAAGATAAGGCCTTTTTATAAGAGGAAGGTTAATTTTCGTATTTAATAGAACCCGAATGCTTAAAAGATACCTGTTTTTTGAAGGAACCTCACACCACCCAAAATAGTGATGTGAGGTTTAATTTTTGGTGGTCATAAACTACCAACGGGATTGTTTTGGGTTAATATTGATCCCGAAAGGTTATTTAGAACCTAATAAGCTTGCAAAAATACGCGATGCAATAAAGCTTGTTATTATAATTCCTACAATTATTCCCGGGATGAATAATGAATACGATCTTTCCTTTTCATTATGCTCTAAAGGCATTTCAAATAACCCCTTTACTAAAAATTTTGCAAAATTTACCTTGTTCGATATATAATATGCGCTTGTCTAAAATTGGTTCTTATTACCACTAGTTCTGATTTTTCTTTAATTTACTGAAATTTTTTGCTTATGTATGCGATGCGACAAATACTTTATCCTTATCTTCATATAGAAACTCATATTTAAGAATAATAATAAGGGGTAAGGACTGCAAATTATGCAGTCCTTCAACCTAGAAGAAATCAAAAAAATCGTTTACTAGTTTATTACCATGCAGAAGGAGCAGGTTTGTTAGGACCCTTTCCTCCGTTTTTCTTGCCACGCTCTTTAAAAAATTTCTTTACAGGTTCTTTGAATATTGGAAATGCTAATAATGCAATAATAATTGCTAACTCAATTCTGACTGCTACATCAATACTAATTAGAGGAGTTTTTTCCATTAAGTTTCACCTCACTTTTTATTTAACATGCTATTTGGGTTTAAGCTGGAGGAGCAGGGAGTTAGAGAAAGAATAAGGGCAGGAAAGAATCCTACCCTTTCCCCAAAATTATTGGGCAACAAACGTGATTAGTCTGATTGGGATTCGAACTACCGGTCGCTTTTCATCAACTGGTTTTCCCATGTTGGCGAAAAGCTGAGCATCAGTCAATATTGCAACTCCATTTTGTATTCCGCCGAAGTTGCCAACCCAGAAGCTCGAATCCACACCTATTCCTATACGTCTGCCAAGTTGAATTGAGTTGAACAGAGCTAAAAGAAATGGAATAGGAGAAACAGACAATCGACGCGGTGAATTAAATAACATATGGTATATCCCCTTTCGTTTTGATTACCACAAGTGTGGCGGTATAAGATGAGAATCAAGGGTTACCATTTATTTCTAGTCTAAAATATGTACAAGTAATCTATAGTGTTACAAGCTCCTATTCTTTTTTCAAAAATATTGGCTACGGTTTTTCCTCGCATCATTACCAAAGTGGTGCGAGTTTGTTATTTTTTGGAATATAGTTTGTCCGAGAGCGCACCAAGTTGTCTCTAAATACATAATATAGAGTAACTTAAATGCTAATTTTCATCTAACCTGAATTATTAATCCCGAAAAGATTTCTAGACAAATGGGCCTCACATTCTTATTTTTCTTAAGAACGGAACATTAAAAATTATCTAAAGGATTACAGTTTAAATACCCAGGTGTTTAGAAAAGGCATAATGCTGCAAAACCAGCTTTAAAATACTATTTCATTTTATTAAAAAATTAACTTGTTTTCCCAAAACTTTTAAAGAAGGAGGGGAGCTATAAATGCTAATGGGCTCTTTAATAATTATTTGCGGTTGTATTCTATATTTACTTTTAAAACCCCCTGTTCCCGAATATTCCCTCTTCAAAAAAGAAGAAGTCATATATGCTAAGGATTCTTCTCTTGACGGCGGGGTGGCTGGATGTCTGACTTCGCAACCCAATACACGTTAATCATATTTTTCCTTATGGTTTTATTTCTAATTTGGAGGCCCCGTGGAATTAGTGAAGCCATTCCTCCTACCATTAGTGCTATCTTAATTTTCCTCGCCGGAATTGTTCCTCTGAGCGATATAACCAAAATATTAGGAATTGTAAGCGGGGCTTCCATTACTATTTTATCTACCATTGTAATGTCCATTGTCCTTGGCAGTATTGGTTTTTTCCGCTGGGCTGCCTATAACCTGGTGAATCGAGCTAACGGTTCGGGTATTTTACTCTATTGGTATATTATTTTGCTATGTTTTCTTATGACTTTGTTTTTTAACAATGATGGAAGCATTCTCATTACTACCCCCATTATCATTGAAATTGTGAAATTTCTAAGATTAAAACCTCATCAACAATTCCCGTATCTTCTTTCCGGAGCATTGATTGCAACTGCCGCAAGTGCGCCGATTGCTGTCAGTAATTTGGCCAACCTGATTGCACTTAAAATCGTTGGCTTAGACTTAAATTCTTATGTAGCGATGATGTTTGTTCCCTCAATGGTGGGAATTGCAGTTATTTCTTTACTTTTATATTATTATTTCCGAAGGGATATTCCGAGTAGAATTCCTACTGTCCTGATATCCTATGCTCAGGGAAAATTATCCGTCTCCCTTTCTTCCATTCCCCACCATCCAGGGCCTCCTCATCCTGCTCATTCTCATCCTGCCCATCCTCATCCGGATCTTCATATTGATCATCTTCGCCATCCAAAGCATGTCAGACATCCCAGGCATGAAAATCTTGTTGGACATCCCAGGCATCAAAACTCTATAGAGAAGGTTGATCAACCGGTCGAGATAGACATGTCCATGTTCAGGGTCTGTATCGTTCTTATTGTTCTTATTAGAGCCGGCCTGTTTATCGGAGCAAGCTTTGGTATCCCTATCGAATTGATTGGAACTATTGGAGCCATATTATTGATTTTGTATAGGTGGTATAAAAAAAGAGCAGGACCTCTCGATATAGTGATGAAAACGCCCTGGCATATAATTTTATTTGCTTTTAGTATCTATGTTGTGGTTTACGCATTGCATAATATTGGCTTAACCGCGCTGCTAGTCGAACATCTCCGTGAACCCGTATCTGCTAATTATTTAAATGCAAGTTTAATCAGCGGCGGATTGCTTACGGTAATGTCCAATTTATTTAATAATCTTCCGTCGGTTATGATCGGAACCTTTACACTTTCTGAAATGGGGCTGAATACTTCCACGCTGCAAATCGCCTATCTGGCAAGCATTATTGGTTCGGATATCGGTGCTTTGCTTACCCCGATCGGTACTTTGGCATCCCTCATTTGGATGTTTTTGTTAAGAGAAAATCATATTAGGGTTAGTTGGGCCGATTATTTGAAAGTTACCATTATGGTAATTCCCATTGGACTGATTATTAGTTTACTAAGCCTTTATGTTTGGGTGGATTCGCTGTTTTTCTAATAGATATAAAAGTATAACAGATATAAAGGGAGCAAAAACCAGCGTAAACTGATTTTTGCTCCTACTTATTAGGCTTGTGGACTTCAGGATTTCATGGAAGATAATTAGTAATGTATCACACACCCTTTGTAGGGCGGGTACATTTGAGTTAATTAAGGATATTTGATTATATTGATTGTAATGGTATTGATGTTGTTATTTGTATTTTTGTTATTATTTGTACCTTTGTTGCTATTGGTATTGTCGTTCTTTTTTTTATGAAACATAAAGACTATAACAAATAATAATGCGTTAATAATAAACAACTCAGTTTCGATTATTTTATCTTTAAATGTAAACAGTATCTTTAATGCTTTATCTTGATAGGCCTTACAAATTTTAGGCAATGGCTTCACGCCCTTTAAAAGAAAGTGAGTGGAGTTGTCTTATATATTTTATTCGGCATGTCCAACGAGTGTTCAGGAGAGGACAAAGAAGTACAAAATTATGGCAAATAACAACCCGGTCAGGGTCAAGCGCGATGAAAAGGCCTAGGCACATCTGCCCAGGCTCATTTTTTACCATATCTTATACTGTCCGTTCTCTTTATTGTCTTTATTCTCTTTATTCTTCTTATCTTCTCTATTCTCTTTACTGCCGTTATTGCCTATACTCTCATTTTTCCTGGAACTTCCTTTATTTTTTTCAGATACATTGTTAACGATACCTAGCAATAAGAATATGATAATTGCCAACTCTCCGATGATTACACCCAAAATTGTCACCTCCAATACATATAGAAAAAATTGGAATTGCCCTATATATCTTATTCAAGGTGTCCAAGGTCGGTTATTGGAGAAAAAGCTAATTCCAAATAGTTTTACAAAGAAAGACCTAGGCAAATACGCCTAGGCCCATATTCATTAAAGTTTATCTTTTGACGGGGGGAAAATAGTAATAGTATTTGTAATAGTATTTGCATTATGGTTATGGTTCCTATTTGGGTTACTGTTCTCATTGTCATAGCCATAATCATTATTGTCGTCATTTTGATTAAAATTAAAGATAAACACTAACAGTAATAGGATAATAACGGCCAACTCAGTTTCGATCACGTGAATTTGAAGATTTTCGCCCATATAGTATCACCTCCTATATCGTGCACGAGGAGCTGTCTTTATATCATATTCAGCATGTCCATTGGGTGTTACATAAGTTGATCAGGGGGTTGGAAAATAGTAAAAGCCAGGCTCCGTTTTACACACCAAAAATCGACAAAATATCCCACCAGATGCTAGAAGTCTGGTGTTTTTTGTTTCTCGGAAAGCCCTTGACAAAAGGATTAAGTAGATCCTAAAATAAAAGTGAAGAAAATGTAAAAATATTGAATTATTAATGAAAAATATCACAAATGAGTGGTGGACGAGCCTCTCTTCAATTTTGTTAAGCTTAATTGCAGCCTTGTTTTTGTCATGACGGTGACATTTTGTTAAGGCTGGTTAATCTTAATGACTTGAAGGGAAGTTATTTATTCCGTCCACTTTTTTATTTGCAACAATCGTAATACTATTTAAGCAACTGTCAAATATTAAATTATAATAGTTGGCGGTCTTATTATTATTTCATTATCAAACCTCTTCTTAGAAAAAAATAGAAAGGGTGAAAACATTGAAAAGGTTGTCAAGAAAAATGCTAAAGATCAATGGTGTTGATAGGCCTGTTGTCTATGAACCGGAGAAGGATACTCTGGCAGTAGTTATCCGCCGGATGGGCCTTACCGGCACCAAAATTGGCTGTGGAACAGGGCTTTGCGGTGCTTGCTCCGTTGTTTTAAACGGTGAGGTAGTCCGCTCCTGTACCAAGAAAATGAAAAATGTTCCAGAATTCAGCGAAATTATTACCATTGAGGGTATTGGTACTCCTCAGCATCTCCATCCTCTGCAGCAGGCTTTTATTACTTACGGTGGAGTCCAATGCGGTTTCTGTTCCCCCGGTTTTATTGTCTCCGCGTATGTTTTGCTGAATCAGAATCCAAATCCTACCCGGGAAGAGGTAAGGGAATGGTTCAGAAAACATAGAAATATTTGCCGTTGCACCGGTTATAAACCGATCGTTGATGCTGTTATGGCTGCAGCGAAAGTTCTGCGTGGCGAAGCTACCATGAAAGATATTACCTATGACTTTGAAGGCGAAAAAGATATTTATGGTTCCAGACGTCCTCGGCCTTCTGCTTTGGCCAAGGTTTGCGGTTTGGCTGACTATGGCGACGATGTCAAACTCAAGATGCCCGAAGGTACAGTCCATCTTGTTCCTGTTCTGTCTGAAGTACACCATGCCAAAATTATTAGCATTGACGTTTCCGAAGCGGAAGCCATGCCCGGTGTCGTTAAGGTTATGACCGCCAAAGACGTTAAAGGGACAAATAATTTGTATGTTCCTCCCTTTGTTCCTCGCCACAAGGGTAGAGGTGTTACCGACTGGCCGATTATTGTAGACAAGAAGATTAATAGGCGCGGAGAAGTTTTGGCGCTGGTTGCCGCTGAAACGGAAGAGATAGCCCGTGAAGCTGCGAAAAAAGTCAAGGTGGAATTAGAAATTCTGCCGGCTTATATGACCCTGCCCGAAGCAGCGATGCCCAATGCCATCCAGCTCCATGAGGGCACACCCAACCTGTATATGGAACAGCCCGTCTTTAAAGGCGAAAATACCAAAGAACTTATTGACAATGCTCCATATAAAGTGGAAGGAAGTTTCCATTCCCAGCATGAACCGCATCTGCCCATAGAGCCTGAGGTTATTCAGGGCTATATCGATGAAGACGGCATGTACACTCTGCAGAGCAAATCGCAGGCTATTGGCGAGAACAGAGACGACCTGTCTGCTGCCTGCGGTATTCCCAAAGAAAAGCTCCGGATCGTTTTGAACACTGTCGGCGGTTCTTTCGGATACTCCGTCAGCCCCAACACCAGTGCTTTGGTCTTGACTGCCTTGTTGAATCTGGAAAGACCTTGCACCATGACCTTAAAATATGATGAGTTCATGCATACTACTGGTAAACGTTCCGCAACCTTTACCAACGGTCGGATTGCCTGCGATGAAAACGGCAAGATTATAGCTGCGGAATACGACCTTGGCCTTGACCACGGAGCCTATGCTGTTATGGGCGGTAAGATTTTCAACAACTTGGTTTCCGTTGGTTTCCATGGGTACAATATTCCGAATTTCAGAGCTTTGGCCCGCGGTGGGTCCTCTAACCATGCTTTCAATACTGCATATCGCGGTTTCGGTGCTCCTCAGGTTTATACCACTACAGAAGCATTAATCGATATGCTGGCGGAAAAAGCAGGTATCGATCCGTGGGAATTCCGTTATATCAATGCGGCCAGACCCGGGGACCTTACCATTAACAGCCGTCCATACCATGATTATGTCTACCCCAAATTGTTAGAGAAAATCAAACCTTACTATGATGAATACAAAGCGAAAGCGGAAGCCGCTAAGAAGGAAGGACGCCATGTCGGTGTAGGTATCAGTATGGGTGGATTTATTATTACCCTCGGTTTTGTCGATTGCGCTGAGGTTGCCCTCGAACTGAATCCGGACGGAACTTTCACCCTTTACGATACATGGCAAGATGTGGGACAAGGAGGAGATATCGGTTCTTTGACCCATGCTGTGAAAGCACTGGAGCCTCTGGGCGTCAAAGCGGATCAGGTTCGCCTTGTTATGAACGACAGTAAATACTGTCCGGATACCGGCGTATCCGCTGCCAGCCGTTCCCACTACAGCGGAGGAAATGCCATCATCGATGCTGCCAATAAACTGATGGATGCTATGCGTAAACCGGACGGCACCTACCGCACCTATGAGGAAATGGTCAAGGAAGGCATCCCGACTAAATATATTGGTCACTTTGACCAGTTCAATATTGGACTGTCAATGGGTCTTGATCCCAATACCGGCGAGGGTGAAAAGAACCCGACTTACATGTACTGTGTCAACACCTGCCTGGTTGAAGTTGATGTCAATACCGGTAAGACCAAGGTCTTAAGCTATACTTGCGTAGCTGACGTCGGTATTGTCGGTAACAGATTGGCAGTCGAAGGACAGGCCTATGGCGGATTGTCCCATAGCATCGGTTTCGCTTTAAGTGAAATTTACGATGCTCAGGATAAACATGGCAATATGGCAGGTTGCGGTATCCCGACCATTGACATGATCCCTGATGATATAAGAGTTATTCTTCTGGAAGACAACCCGCGCAAGACCGGACCTCATGGTTCCTGCGGTTGCTCCGAGTGCTTCCAGTCCTCAGGCCATATGGCTGTGATCAATGCTATCAATAATGCTTGCGGTGTCCGCATCTATGCTTTGCCGGCAACCCCAGAAAAGGTTAAAGCCGCTTGGGAAGCAAAACAACGCGGCGAAGACCTTACTCCTCCGAAGTATTATCTGGGCACTGACTTCGATGAAGAAATGGAAATGATTAAGAACAATCCGATCTAAGAATAAGTAGAAACAGTCTGAAGATAAACGATACAGGCTAAATCTAATGGACAGGATATAAATAAGTAGATAAGTAGATAGGAAACAGTAGTCAGAAAGAATTCAAGAATTTGGATTTGGGAATTCTTAACTCTGACTACTGTATTCCTTAATAATAAGGTATAATTATTATTAGGTATACTAATAATATTGATTTTACCCGGAAAGGAATGATACACAATGAAGCTTGAAGATGCTACCCGATATACGGCAAAGTGTTTTAACGGAGAACCTGCATCTTGTTCCTATGCTTGTCCGTTCCATCTGGATATCCGTTCCTTTCTGGAAAAAATGAGCAAGGGAAGATGGGTTGCGGCCTACAAAATGTTGCGCGATGCTGTGGTTTTTCCTACTGCCGTCAGCGTTTTGTGCGACGAGCCTTGCCGCAAGCATTGCCAACGTAATTTGCTCGGTGATGAGGCTTTGGCCATGCTTGATTTGGAAGCGGCCTGCATAAAGTTTGCCCAGAATACCAAACCGGAGGTTTTTGCCATTCCGCCCAAGTCGAAACGCGTTGCTGTTATCGGTGCGGGGGTGGCAGGTTTGTCCTGTGCCCTTAATTTGGCGCAGAAAAAATACCCGGTTACAGTGTTTGAAAAGGAGAGCGGCTGGGGCGGGCATCTTCCCAGCGGAGAGCGTCTGAGTTCCCATCCGCGTTTTGCTGATATTGATCGTGACTTTGCCCTGCAATTTTCCGCAGTTGATGTGGAGTTCCGTTATGGCGTAGAAATTAAAGCCCTTGAGGAACTCTCCGA
>JAAYII010000213.1 GCA_012523535.1 Peptococcaceae bacterium | reverse complement strand
GGATTTGCCCGTAAGTGGGATAGGGCCAGTATTTTTCGCCGACCAGCAACTCGATCTCGTCAGCAACCGCCCGTAATTCTTGCATGGCCGGGAAAATTGTATTTCCGTAATACCGGCCGCGCTCGAGCAACGAGTTCTGGTTTTTAACTTGCAATAAATCATCCTCAAGTTTTTTATATTTTTTAACAAGGGATTCGGAAAGGGAAGACAACTTGGAGACAATACTTTTTTCCAATTCGCAGTTTAAATCTGCGGACAGGGTTTTCTTGGCAATTGCCGTATCGCATAAATCTTTCATATAGTTGCACACGGCAGGAACAATATCTTTCTTTACCATTTCCAGCATGGTCAGAGCTTCAATATTAATTGTTTTGCAATAGTTTTCCATTAAAATTTCATACCTGGAATGAATTTCTGTTTCGGTAAAAACTCCATGCTTGGTGAAAAGTTTAATATTCTTGTCACTAATAAAATAAGGCAGGGCATCGACCGTGGACTTAAGGTTTAACAAGCCTCGTTTTTCAGCCTCTTTGACCCATTCTTCAGAATAGTTGTTGCCGTTAAAGATAATCCTTTTGTGGTTTTTTACGGTATTCTTGATCAATTCATTTAAAGTTTTATTGAAATTGGTTGAGGTCTCTAAAATGTCGGCAAACTGGCTCAGTTCTTCGGCAATAATTGTATTGAAGACAATATTGGGTCCCGAAATGGAGAAGGCAGATCCCAGCATTCTAAACTCGAACTTATTGCCTGTAAAGGCAAAGGGTGAGGTTCTGTTGCGATCAGTGTTGTCTTTGGGGAAACGGGGCAGAACATGAACGCCGATTTCCATTTCGGTCTGAGTTTTTTGATCATAGACACTTCCGTTTTCAATAGCTTCCAGAATATTGGTTAACTCTTCACCGAGAAAGATAGAGACAATGGCCGGCGGTGCTTCATTGGCGCCCAGACGATGATCATTGCCGGCACTGGCCACGGATACCCGCAACAAATCTTGATATTCATCCACCGCTTTGATTATTGCCACCAGGAATAACAAGAACTGAGCGTTTTCCTGGGGTGAATCGCCGGGTTCCAACAAATTGATGCCGGTATTGGTGGAAATGGACCAGTTGATGTGTTTACCGCTGCCATTAATACCGGCAAAAGGTTTTTCGTGCAGCAGGCAAGTTAAACCATGTTTTTCGGCGATTTTTTTCATCATTTCCATGATTAATTGGTTATGATCGGCGGCGATATTGGTGGTATTATATATAGGGGCTAACTCATGCTGGGCGGGAGCTACCTCATTATGTCGGGTTTTGGCGGAGATACCCAATTTCCATAGCTCTTCGTCCAGCTCCTTCATATAGGCGGATATCCGGGGTTTTATGGCCACGAAGTAATGATCTTCCAGTTCCTGCCCTTTGGGCGGTTTGGCCCCTAATAGAGTACGGCCGCAATAGAGAAGGTCTTTGCGTTTGTCCGCCAGTTCTTTGTTAACCAGGAAATACTCCTGTTCAGGCCCTACCGTGGTAATGACCTTGGTAACATCGGTATGACCGAAAAGTCTCAAAATCCGCAAGGCTTGGCGATTGATTGCTTCCATGGAACGCAGCAAGGGGGTTTTTTTGTCCAAGGCCTCTCCGCTGTAGGAACAAAAAGCGGTTGGAATACAGAGAGTGCCGTCTTTAATAAAGGCATAGGAAGTCGGGTCCCATGCGGTATAACCCCTGGCTTCAAAGGTAGCTCTTAAGCCTCCCGACGGAAAACTGGACGCATCCGGCTCCCCTTTAATCAGTTCTTTACCGGAAAACTCCATAATGGCATTTCCTTCGGGAGTGGGAGAAATAAAACTTTCATGTTTTTCGGCGGTAATGCCGGTCATCGGTTGAAACCAGTGAGTAAAGTGGGTGGCACCTTTTTCAATCGCCCAATCTTTCATGGCGTTGGCGATTACGTCTGCAATGTTTCGATCCAACGGTTGATCATTTTCGATACACTTTTTAAATGCTTTGTAAATATCTTTCGGCAGGCGCTCTTTCATGACTCGGTCATTAAAGACCATACTGCCAAATATACTAGACTTACAGTTCATATTGGCTCTCCTCCCGTTTCTAAACTTAAACAAGAAAGGCGCCGTAGGTATAACCTACAGCGCCTTTGCTGTTTGTTCTTGACTTATTATATGTTTTGCCCCGGGATGTGTCAATATGGTGAAAAGTATGTATACAGTATAGATTTGGGTAATTGATTGACATAAATTAAAAGCGTTACCTATAATATAGTCAACTGCAAAATAGTGCTAGAACAATGGCGTTCATCAAGAAACCTGCATCAGGACGGGTTGTTTGGTGAACATTTTTTATATCTTATGGAGGAATTTTGCAATATTATTGGAAAGTATATGGAACATGTTTAATCAAAAATTTTAGGTGTTATTTCTAATACTGAAAACCTTATTAACAATTTAATACCAGTAATTAATAAATTCCGTTTGGTGTGGAATAAAGATTGCTTTGGTGGAGAATAAAGATAGATTCTGAAGGAAGAGGTGAAAATTTATGAATCCTACTATGGCTGAGGTGCTGGAATTTATTAAGGAAAATGACGTCAAATTTATCCGGCTGGCTTTTTGCGACATTTTTGGGATCCAAAAAAATATTTCCATCATGCCTGACGAATTGCCCAGGGCTTTTCAATACGGCATTTCCTTTGACGCTTCGGCGGTAAGCGGTTTTATGAACGTTGAGGAATCGGATTTATTTCTAAGACCGGACCCTGTGACTCTGTCTGTGCTTCCTTGGCGTCCCAGCCATGGACGCGTTGTGCGTTTCTTTTGTGACATTTTCCATCCTGACGGCACTCCCTTTGAAGGGGATGGGCGCCATATTCTAAGGAAAACGGTGCAAAAGGCTTCGGATTTGGGCTTTACTTTCAAGATCGGTTCCGAATGCGAGTTCTATTTGTTTCAATTGGATGATAAAGGTATGCCCACCGCTTTGCCCCATGATTTTGGCGGTTATTGCGATATTGCTCCTTTAGACAAAGGGGAAAATGTCCGCAGGGAAATTTGTCTTACCCTGGAAGAGATGGGAATTAAGCCGGAAAGTTCTCATCACGAGCAGGGACCAGGCCAAAATGAGATAGTCTTTCAATACAGCGACGCCTTAACGGCTGCAGATAATTTAATTACATTCAAATCGGTGGTCAAAACAATCGCCGCCCGCAATGGTTTGCATGCTTCCTTTATGCCGAAACCTTTGCCGCAAAAAAACGGCAGCGGCTTGCATATCAATCTTTCCTTATTTAAAAATGGACAAAATGTCTTTAATAATCGCCATCAGCAACATGGAGAACTCCCCGGGGAATTAATGGCCGGTATTATGGCCAGGATTCCAGAAATCACTGTTTTCTTAAATCCTTTGACCAATTCTTATGCCCGCTTTGGGAAATTTGAAGCCCCCAAATATATTACTTGGTCGCACCAAAATCGTTCCCAACTGATCAGAATTCCCGCTGCTGATGAAGATTACCGCCGTATGGAGTTACGTTCCCCCGATCCTTCTTGTAATCCTTATCTGGCTTTTGCCCTGGTTATTCAAGCCGGTTTGGAAGGAATAAGCAAGCATTTACCCCTTATGCCGGCCATAGATGAAAATATTTATGAAGTTGACGCCGAAAAGCTTGCTGAGCTCGAGCCGATTCCGGAAAATTTAGGCCGGGCGATTGAGTTGGCCCGGAGCAGCAGTTTTATTCAAACCGTTTTACCCCAGAAAACCATAGATAAGTTCCTCAATATTAAGCAAGCGGAATGGGATCGTTACAAGCAGGCGAAAGACAAAGATCAGTTTGAAAGGGAGGTCTATTTCCCCTACGTATAGATTCGATTGTGGGTTGTGAAAGGTGGTGGTGTCATGGACGACAGTGTTATGGGCGACAATGTATTAATTGTCTCCGGTTCGGAAAAGGGAAAAGATTTTTTGGCCCAGTTTTTGAAGGAACATGAATTTTCCAAAATTACTACTGCCAAAAGTGGCAGTGAAGCCCGTCGACTTTTAAATGATAACGATTTCCAATTAGTCGTCATCAATGCACCACTGGGAGATGAGTCCGGGGAAGAATTATCTTTAATGGTGACTAATAATTCCCTAGCCGGGGTGATCCTGATAGTTAAATCGGAATTGGCGGACGATGTTTCCGCCAAGGTTGAAGATTATGGAGTTATTGTACTGCCCAAACCCCTAAACCGTCAAATGCTCTCTCAAGCCATAAAATTAATGAATGCAACCAGGAGAAGACTTCTGGGGCTCAAGCATGAGAACATCCAATTGCAGAAAAAAATTGAGGATATACGGTTGGTGGACAGGGCTAAATGCGTTCTGATCCAGCACTTGAAATTTACGGAACCGCAAGCCCACCGGTATATTGAGAAACAGGCCATGGATAGAAGGATCAGCAAGCGGGAAGTAGCCGAAGGGATTCTTAATACTTATGAATATTAGACAAAATGGCAACAGCAGGAGGGATGAAAGAATGGAAGCAGGGGTCAAGGAACAAACCGTTTATCTTATACTGGAAAATGGTCGGGTTTTTACGGGGAAATCTTTTGGTGCAAACGGGGAGGTAATAGGAGAGCTGGTTTTTACTACCGGGATGACCGGTTATCTGGAGACTTTGACCGATCCGAGCTATTATGGGCAAATAGTAATCCAGACCTTCCCGTTAATAGGCAACTATGGTGTCATTCCCTCTGATTTTGAAAGTTCTTATCCTCATTTAAATGCTTATGTGGTTCGCGAATGGTGTCAAGTTCCATCCAATTTCCGTTCGGAAGGTGAGCTTGACACATTTTTAAAGAGGCACAATATTATTGGAGTTTATGGGATTGATACTCGGGAGCTTACCAAAATCATCCGGGAGGTCGGGGTAATGAATGCCAAGATTACCCCCACCTTAAATGAGTTGGATCAAGAAATCGTTGAAATAAAAAACTACCGAATTACAAAGGCCGTACCAACTGTAAGTAGAAAAGAGATAACGGTTTTCCCGGGAAAAGCGGGAGAACCCAGGGTGCTTTTATGGGATTTCGGAGCCAAGGAGAATATTTGCCGGGAACTTGTGAAGCGCGGCTGCGAACTGGTTGTTGTTCCGGCGGAGACAACGGCAGCCACTATTCTCAGTTTGGCCCCGCAGGGAATTGTTCTTTCCAACGGCCCCGGTGATCCCGCGGATAATAGGACAATAATTAACGAATTAACCGAACTGGCCAAAGCCAGGATTCCGATATTTGGGATTTGTTTGGGCCATCAGTTGCTGGCTCTCTCCCAGGGAGCAGAAACCGCGAAACTAAAATACGGGCATAGGGGAGCCAATCAGCCGGTAAAGGAACTGAGCAGCGGCAAGGTCTTTATAACCAGCCAAAACCATGGTTATGCCGTTGTAACTGACAGTTTGCCGCAACATGCTCGCCTTAGTTTTCAAAACGTCAAT
>JAAYII010000212.1 GCA_012523535.1 Peptococcaceae bacterium | reverse complement strand
GGCCCCTCAAGATAAGATTGAGATATTGGGCCGGGGGAAAATTAAACAGGCTGGGAAACGGGAGGAATTAGTATATTATCTTCTTTATAAACCTGTGGGAGTTATAACTAGTGTTTATGATCCCCAGCATCGAAAAACGGTTATTGATCTTATTCGGCATAGTGTAAGCCAAAGAGTTTATCCGGTCGGCAGATTGGACTATGATACCTCCGGGCTTCTTTTATTGACCAATGACGGGGATCTTACTTATAGGTTAACACATCCCCGTTATAAAGTGCAAAAGACTTACAAAGCTTGGGTAAAAGGGCCAATATCGACCCAAGCCTTAAAAACATTGCAAGAAGGGGTTAGACTTGAGGATGGGATTACGGCTCCGGCGAAAATAATCAAAGTTCAACAAGCCAATAGAGGAAATAATTTATCTACTGTAGAAATATCTATTCATGAAGGTCGCAATAGGCAAGTAAGAAGAATGTTTGAAGCGGTTGGCTATCCGCTTGTTGCTCTGCAAAGAATTGCATTTGGACCTCTAAAATTAGACAATCTTAAGCCGGGTGAGTTTCGACCACTTGAACCACAGGAAATTAAGTTACTGCGAAAAGAAGCGGGATTAGATGCCAATGAATGGGGAGATTGACCTTGCTCAAAGTGCGAATTAATAATGAACTGGTTCCGGGAAAGTTAAGATTTAAAATCAGGTTGGATTTTAGAGCTGAAGAAAAGAGCGGGCGCTTTCTTTTTGGCAGCAAATCAAGTGAAGCCGTGGCTGAAGAACTTCGTGAACAGCAGACCCGCCTTTTAAAAAATGTGCCTATTCAAGGTATCACTTTTGAAGAATTTGATGCCAGCATGGATATTTATCTTGTAAATGAAGGTGATCAGCGCCGGAAAAAAGAAGTGGCTTATGCGCCGCTTATTGTAACTCTTGTTGCTGATAACATTGAAGATGTATTTCCACTTCTTTTTCGGCCAGAGTTTAAAAAAATAGAAGTCCTTGGCCCGGAAAGCATTAATATTGACAGTACGGAATTAGAAAGGCTTTTATATTCAGTTTTTCGCAAGTATCGTGAACAAATGGCCAGATTAAATGAATTAGCATAAAGCAGGTCTTGAAATGTCAAAAAGAGTGATTGTTGTTGGCGGAGGGGCTGCTGGCTTAATGGCTGCCGGCCAAGCCGCAGCTGCCGGGGCAGAAGTGGTTTTAATTGAAAAAATGAAAAGGCTGGGCAGCAAATTGGCCATATCGGGCAAAGGTAGATGCAATATTACCAATGCGGGAGATATTTCCGACTTCATAAGATTTTATCCTGGTAACGGGAAGTTCCTTTATGCTTCTTTTAAACAGTTTGACAATCAGGACTTAATCGGTTTCCTTAAAGAGCTTGGAGTTGAAACAAAAATTGAGCGGGGTGGTAGGATATTCCCCGTATCAGATGAGGCGGAAACAGTTATCGCCGCTTTTCAAAAATTCCTTTCTCAGCATAAAGTTAAAATCATACTGGGACATACTGTCGAGGAGCTGGTCTTAGAAAAGGAAACAAAAGTGGTGGGAGTTAAATTTAGACGGAGTAGAAATAAAACTTCGGATTCGAATACTTCCAATGATCAGGAATTTTGTCCTGCCGGGGCAGTTATTGTTGCTACCGGTGGGGCTTCCTATCCCGGTACAGGTTCAACCGGTGACGGCTATAAATTAGCTGCCCAGGCCGGGCACAAGGTTATTAAACCATTACCGGCCCTTGTCCCTTTACGTGCCTTGGAAGATTGGCCCAGAGAACTGCAGGGGCTTGCCTTAAAAAATGTTGAAGTGTCCATTTGGGTCGACGGGGTGCAAAAAGGGAAACAGTTTGGAGAAATGATGTTTACCCATTTCGGAATATCCGGTCCGGTTGTTCTCACTCTCAGTAGGATTGCTTCCCATGCTCTTGCCGAACATAAAAAAGTTGAAGTTAGGATCAATCTAAAACCTGCTTTAACCTTTGAACAATTGGACGCTCGGCTGCAAAGAGATTTTAAACGGTTTTGCAATAAGCATTTTAAAAACTCTTTAGATGAGCTTTTACCCAAAAGCATGATTCCGGTCATCATCAGGCTATCGGCCATATCGCCAAACAAAGTGACAAATGAGATCAGTAAAGAAGAAAGAAGAAGACTTTGCCATTTGTTGCAGGAATTAAGGTTAAATATTACCGGCACTTTGGGAATGGCCGCAGCCATTGTTACCTCCGGCGGTGTAGATACTAAACAAATCAATCCCGCCACGATGGAATCTCGGTTGATTAAAGGTTTATTCTGGGCAGGAGAAGTGATCGATATCGACGGAATTACGGGAGGTTATAATCTTCAGGCTGCCTTTTCTACAGGTTATAAGGCGGGACGTGCGGCGGCAGAATATATCCAAAGTACGGAATGACTAAAAAATATGGCGCATAGATATTATTGAGGTGAGCAATATGCGCCGTAAGTATTCCCGCTATCGTTCTTCCATGCTGGAGAAAATTGAAAGAACAGTCATTCGCCTTGTTATAGCCTGTACGGTTTTGCTGGCGTTGTTTCAACTCAGATTGATTACTGATCCCGTGGATTTTTATCTTAAAATAGCCGGGGATATTGATACTCCTGCTTTTAAATACAGCCAGTATGTTAACGAAGATAAAAAGATTACTTTATATTTTAGCACCAATCCCGTCTCTCCGGTTTTAGTCAAACAAAACGGCCAGACATTGGGGGTTATAGGTCAAGGTCTGGAAATTAAAGTGGAACAAGGACAAGTAGAGTTGGATGCATCAGAAATTAATTATCCTGTGACCGTTGATATTATTTATAATGAAAAAATGCAAAGTCTTAACCTGCACGGAGACGTAAAAAGTTTTACTGTGAAATTAAAAACCGATCAAACCTTATAATTTGATTTAATGCATTTTCTTGGCGCTTAAGCAGATTTTTAATATAATATAGTTACATGAGCCAAGAGGAAAGACAAGCCTTTACGGCATTTGGAGGAAACATGACAACTGATAGTAAAATGGTAGCTGTGGCCGCCTTAAAAATGGCTATAAGTGAAACCAGGGAAGAAGAGAGTGAACTGAAAGCCAAATTTGCCGCCAGTGGCATTAGATGTGTGGCAGTGGACTACGGTGGTGATTACCTGGGCTCGATAAAAAAAATAATCGAGCGTGCTATTGTAGCGTCCAAGAGAGAAGGAGTAATCCAGGACACTCATGGGGATCAAGGTGCAGTTGCCGGAGCCACCAGAGAAGCCCTAAACCAGGTTATGGATAAGGCTTTAGGTCTCAATATCGGCGGTAAAATTGGTATTGCCCGCAGGGGTGAACATCTAAGTGTCGCTGTTTTCTTCGGAGTGGGGCTGCTTCACCTCGATGAGGTTGCGGTTGGGCTTGGACATAGGGTGGCACCTAAAAACTAGCATTGGAGCAATGGGACAAAGGGATGGTTCTAGTGTCTAGTATAAACGGGACACCAGAACCATCCCTTTGTCCCATTGGCTTACCGAGCTGAGTCATTAAACTTCTGAGTCTTCGGACGAGACAAAATCGTTATAGTCCATATTTCTTTTAATTTTGCGCCATTGGTTGGCTAAATTCTTTCCATATTTTTTATAGGAAAAACCCAGTAAAAATCCTCCTATCATTGCCGTACTTACTTTTAACCAGTTATTATTAGATTTTCTAGCAAACACAAATTACCAACCTCCTTGGATATCGAGTAAACAATTTGAATTTTACCGTTATATTTCTTGAGTTTATTATGTTATAGTCAGGAAGAAAATAAACAAGAATAATTTTACAGACGAGGGTGAATTATGGCTGAAGGGGAAATTATACAAACGACGGCATCTGAACAAAAACCCAAGTTGGATAAAAAAGTTTTGTTAAGGTTTTTAGTCGGCATAGCTGCATATTTCTGCCTGATGTTTTTGATTAACACTGTAATTTTCCGCTTTACAACTGGCAGAGCCGCCGATTATATATCAATTTTAATGTCAAATATTTTATTCTTTTGTTTGGTTTTGATTATTAAAGCCGAAATGTCTTTGACATGGAGTGATATGGGCTTAAACCAGGTTAATATTGCTGCCGGACTTATTGATGTGTTCAAAATATGGTTTCTGACCTGGTTTATTAATCTTCTTTATATTTTTTTACTTTTCGATTCAGGTATTACCGTTCCTGGAAATGAACGACTGTCAAAACTACTGCAAAATCCATCGCTGGTAATATTATTCTTTAACATTTTATTGATTGCCGTCATTGCCACCATTGTGGAAGAAACTCTTTTCCGTGGAGTTTTGTTAGGCAGTTTGAAGACCTATTGCGGACCCTGGACGGCCATAATTGTCAGTGCGGCTATTTTTTCGGCTTTGCATCTGGAATTATTGGGATTTGTACCAAGATTTGTGTTGGGTATTGGTTTGGGATATCTTTATATTAAACACAATTCGATCTTTCCTTCTGTAGCATTTCATGGGTTTAATAATCTTTTGGCTGTAATCGTGGTCACGGCTGCAACTTAACATTTGGCTGTAAGGTTAAGGATGGCTGTGGTATAATCTTAGACGGATTACTAATATTCTATTAGTAAAGAGCAGAAGGAAGGATTTTCTTGGGGAATAATAACAGAAAAAAGAATATGCATATCGCCATTGATGGTCCGGCAGGAGCCGGGAAAAGTACGGTTGCCCGGGCAGTTGC
>JAAYII010000211.1 GCA_012523535.1 Peptococcaceae bacterium | reverse complement strand
CTTGCTGCGGGTCATGGTATTGTACAGTTTTATGGCCATCGCCAAACTTCCTCCTTGTTCTTATAAATAATACTTGGCCGTCTTCTGCAGTCTCCGCACGATATTGTCTTTGCCCAGAAGGCCGATTATGAGATCAAGATCCGGACCGTGCATCTGTCCGGTGAGAGCAACACGCACCGGCATAAAAACATCTTTGCCTTTAAGTTTTAATTCTTTGCCGATTTGTTTTAAGATCCCTTTGGCCGTCACCGGATCAAGTTGCTGAACATCATCTATTTTTTCCTGTAAAAGCTTAAGCACATCCGGGACTGTCGGGGCTTGTAAAATTGACCTGGCCTCTTCATCTATTACCTCAACTTCCGCCCCGGTAAAGTAGGGCAAATAATTTTTAATTTCACTCAGATTGTTTATTTTCTCTTTTATTGCACTTAAAAAGACGGTAACCCATTTTCTTTGCTCTTCGCTTAGCTTATCAACTTGAAAAAGGCCTTCGGCCTTTAAGAACGGCAAGGCAAGATCGACCAAATCCTCAGGCGGAGTTTGTTTTAGATAATGGGAATTAATATAATTCAGTTTATTAAGATCAAAGACAGCAGGACTCTTGGAAACCCTCTCCAAGGAGAATTCCTTAACCAGTTCTTCCAAAGAGAAAAATTCTTGTTCTCCCGACGGCGACCAGCCTAACAAAGCAATAAAATTAACTACCGCCTGGGGAAGATACCCTTTGCGGAAATAGTCCATTACTGCCGTGTCCCCGTCCCGTTTGCTCATTTTACGTCCCTCGGCGTTCAAAATAAGGGAGATATGGGCAAAATCAGGCACTTTCATGCCCAAGGCCTCATATATTAACACCTGGCGTGGTGTATTGGATAAATGCTCTTCTCCTCGGATGACATGGGTTATATTCATTAACACATCATCAATAACCACTGCATAATTATAAGTCGGTATGCCGTCGGATTTGACAATGATATAATCTCCGATACCGTCACTATCAAACACTACTTTACCGCGAACCAGATCATTGATCACTATTGACCGGCCTGCGGGAACTTTAAATCTGACAACCGGTTTGCGTCCTTGGGCCTCAAGTTCCCGGCGCTGTTCGGCAGTCAAGTGACGACATTTGCCCAAATAACGGGGAGTCTCCCCGCGAGCAATAAGCATTTGCCTTTCTTGCTCCAGTTCTTCTTCCGTGCAATAACAATAATAAGCTTGTCCTGTAGCCAATAGCTTTTCCGTATACTCTTTATAAGTATCAAGCCTTTCCGTCTGCCTGTAGGGTCCATTTGGCCCTCCGATTTCAATTCCTTCACCCCAGCTGATCCCCAGCCAACGCAAAGCATTAATGATTTCTTTCTCTGATTCACGACTGGAGCGCTCGAGATCCGTATCTTCAATTCTTAAGACAAAAGTTCCGCCTTGACCGGCGGCAAATAAATAATTAAACAGAGCCGATCTGGCCCCTCCGATATGAAGCGGGCCGGTCGGGCTGGGTGCAAATCTTACTCTCACAGCCATTATTTTTACCTCACTTAAAAATTTTAAGTAATAGAGTCAATTATTGGCTCTTCGCTTTGATATTTGCCTCTCTAACCGGAACCTCGGTTTTTCGGTTCCATTATAACAGTTTAGATATTGATCAGACAAACAACAGCCTGAGCGGAAATGCCTTCTTCTCTGCCTTCGAAACCCAAATGCTCTGTTGTTGTAGCCTTAATTGAGATGTTGTTCGGGTCAGCATTTAATACCTGTGCAATGTTTAAACGCATCTCCTCCAAATAAGGCTTAAGTTTTGGTCTTTGAGCTACAATTATGCTGTCCAAATTGCCCAATTTATACCCTTGGGCTTTTATAAGCTCCTGAACATGAGCTAAAAGTTTAAGACTGGAAATCCCTTTATACCGTTGATCGGAGTCAGGAAAATGATGACCAATGTCTCCTAAGGCACAAGCGCCGAGCAAGGCATCCATAACAGCGTGCACAAGCACATCGGCGTCGGAATGACCAAGCAAACCCTTGGAAAATGGAATTTCAACCCCTCCCAGGATCAAAGGTCTCCCTTCGACCAGTTTATGAACATCATATCCTATACCAATTCTCACGATTCCTCACCCTTATCCTTGCCGGCAAGCCAAGACCTCCGCCTTAGAATCAGTTCAGCCAACAGCATATCCTCGGGAGTTGTAACCTTTATATTTTCATAAGAGCCGCTTAGTACTTTTACTCTGTGACCCTGCCACTCCACTAAGGACGAATCGTCGGTCGCGTAATAACCGCATTCATTGGCCAGCTTGTGCACCTTTTCCAAAAGAGCCCTGTCAAAAACCTGGGGTGTTTGAACCGCGCACAAATCGTCCCGGACTAGAGTTTTTTCTACCCAGGACTCACCATCGGTAACCTTAATCGTATCTTTGGGCCTTACCGCCATTATCGCGGCTTCATAAATAGCGGCTTGTTCCAAAAATGCGTTTAATTCCTGAACCGTCAGCAACGGTCTGGCACCGTCATGGATAACAATCCTGTCAATCCGAGGGTTAACAGCCTGAAGGGCTCTGAAAACGGATTCCTGCCGTTCCTTACCTCCCCGGACAATAGCTTTGACTTTGCCAACATTGTTTTGACTTGCCAGCTCGGCTATTTCAGGGATATCTTGCTCAGCGGCCGCAATAATAATATCGGATATGTAAGGACATTGCTCCAGGGTCGTCAATACATAAAGAAGGACAGGGGTCCCGGCAAGTTTAAGCAAAAGCTTATTGCCTTGGCCCCCCATCCTTTTGCCTTGCCCGGCGGCAGGTACTATTGCACCTATATTAGCCAAACGCATTAAATTCATGAGGATATTCCTCCGATGATTTTTCCAGCATACCTTTAGGTTTGGCAAATATCATCCTACCGGCAGCTGTCTGCAAAACTGTAGTGACCAAGACCGTAATTTGCTGCCCAATATAACGGCGTCCGCTGTCAATAACAACCATGGTGCCATCATCCAAATAGGCCACCCCTTGGCCCGATTCTTTGCCTTCTTTCATGACCAGAACATTCATTTCTTCTCCCGGAAGAACTACGGGTTTGACAGCATTGGCCAGTTCATTGATATTCAAAACTTTTATCCCATGCAACTCTGCGACTTTATTGAGATTATAATCATTGGTAAGAATAGGAATATTCATTGTGCTGGCCAGTCGCAGAAGTTTGCTGTCCACTTCTGTGATATCTTCAAAATCTCCTTCATAAATTTCTACTTTCACAGATGATTCTTTGGATATCTGGTTGAGAATATCCAGGCCTCTCCGACCACGGTTGCGTTTAAGTACATCCGAGGAATCAGCAATATGTCTTAGTTCCTCCAAAACGAACCTGGGTATCAGAAGTACCCCGTCCAAGAATCCGGTTTTAGCGATATCGGCTATTCTGCCGTCAATAATTACACTGGTATCAAGCACTTTGTAGCCGGTAATATTTTGTTTGGTTGGAGTTTTAAGTTCTTTTTGCTTTTCTCCTTTCTCCGCTTTAAATTTGGGGAAAAAACTGAAAAAGGCCAAAAAGTCTTCTTTGCGCTTAACTCCAACGACCAAGCCAATATAAGCCAGAAAAATACTGACAGCTACTGATAAAACCGGCCCGATAAAGGGTATATCTTTAAAAGAGCCACTTAACAGCCTGGCAATAATCAAACCGATGATAATACCTATTGACCCGCCGATCAAATCATAGACCGGTATTCTTGTTAGCTTACTCTCCAGCCATTTGAATAGGCCTATAAAAAATTTCATAATGGCAGGGGCAAGTAAGAACCCAATAATTCCAAAAACAATAAAAGAAAAAACATAAGTCCAAAACAATTTTATTGGGAATCCCAAACTTGCGCTTAATTGTTCAATGCTGATTATTCCCATAAGAATATTATCCAACAGTACCCCCACAGAGGCAATCAATAAAGTAATGATCGCATAAACTATTCTGCGAATCATGGAACCACCTCCTTTCTATTTATTTTGACTAGAATCCCTAGTCCTTATACTTTGAATAGGAAATATTTCCATTAAGCCTAGTTTTAATAATTCATTTCCTTAAATTTAATAATTCATTTCTTATAATTATTATAACAGGTAAGCTCGGACTAGAAAAGCAAACGACAAAATACTTCCATTTTAACCTTAGATTGGCAAGTTTTCCTCATCCTCTTAAATTGACAATAACGGATCAAGCTGTCTATAATTTAATTACGGAAAGGAGTGCCAGTTCATGATTCCTACCCTTGATGATTTTCAAAAGACCGTGGATTCCATGCTTATCCAGCATCAGAGCATCCTGGACATTATTTCGAAAATACATGAATCTTCCGGCAGAGTAAACAGGGCTATGGCCAAAGCCGTTACTTCCTGCGGATGTGTCACTATTGAAGCAAAAAAGAGCACTATCCCGGAAAATGCTACTCTAGCCGATCTAAAAAGTATTTTAAATAGCCACCTTAGAGGGGTTATATGCCCTAACTGCAAGGAAATGATCGAAACGGAACTGGGCAAACATTTTTTTTATCTCGCCGCTTTAGCCAACACCTTGGGCATCTCGCTCAATGAGGTACTGGAAAAAGAAGAGGAAAAACTGCAAACACTAACTATCTATAATCTTAGGTAATGTTCCTTAGAAAAGCTTTAAAAATAACATTTGAAATCGCATAAAATACCCATGCTTAATATTAAAAATAAAATTTGTTCCGCTGATATTTACATATACTTACATATACAAGGTAAGTCGGCTTGCCGCAGGCAAGCCGTTTATTCTTAATATAGGAATTCTAAAATCTGTTCCACGTTTCTTACGGCATGAATATTCCGATTTTTTATTTGCAGCCGCTTGCAATTTACTTCGGGAATAAGTATACGGTCATAGCCGAACTTTTCAGCTTCTTTCAGTCTCTGCTCAATATGCGATACCCCTCTGATCTCGCCCG
>JAAYII010000210.1 GCA_012523535.1 Peptococcaceae bacterium | reverse complement strand
GATTTTATCTGCTTAAATGATTTTACAGCAGATGAAATTTATGAGATGATTGATGTGGCTTTGGCCTTGAAAGCTGAAAACAAAGCAGGTATTCCCCATCCTGTGCTTAAGGGTAAGACCTTGGGCATGATTTTTACCAAATCTTCTACCAGAACCAGGGTGGCTTTTGAAGTAGGAATGTATCAATTGGGAGGATACGCCTTGTTTCTCAGCAACAGGGATATTCAAATCGGCAGAGGAGAAAGTATTAAAGACACAGCTCGCGTATTGTCCAGAATGGTTGACGGTATTATGATCAGGACCTTCAGCCACCAGGAAGTGCTGGATCTGGCCAAATATGCAAGTGTGCCGGTAATTAACGGTTTAAGCGATTATTTGCATCCTACCCAGGTTTTGGCCGACCTGATGACCATAAAGGAACATAAAGGAACTATAAAAGGGCTTAAGCTCGCCTATATCGGGGACGGCAACAATGTGGCCAATTCCCTACTGATTGGGGGTTCAAAAATGGGTATGCAGGTAGCAATAGCTTCTCCCAAAGGCTATCAACCTGTTCCGGAAATCCGGGAATTGGCTGAACAAAATGCCCAAGTTAGCGGCGGCTCTATTTTGATTGTTGAGGATCCGCTGGAAGCCGCCGCCGGTGCCGATGTCCTATATACCGATGTATGGGCAAGTATGGGGCAAGAAGAAGAGAGTGAAATCAGAAGAAAGGCATTCGCCGGTTATCAAATTAACGAAACAGTTCTCAAAGTAGCCCATCCCGATGCTATTGTAATGCACTGTCTACCTGCTCACTGTGGAGAAGAGATTACCGAGGAGGTAATGGAAGGCCCCCAATCCGTTGTCTATGATGAAGCCGAAAACAGGCTGCATGCCCATAAGGCCATTATGGCCCTTGTCATGTAAGAAAAAAGGCGGGTATAATATCGACAGAACAGGCATCTTTAAAGGTTAAGATTTTGTAAAATAAATTGGTTATTCAAATAAATTTAGGAAAAAGGAGAAATATTTATGCCAAAAGTAGTATTGGCCTATTCAGGCGGTTTGGATACTTCAATCATTATTCCCTGGCTCAAAGAAAACTATGGTTATGAAGTTATTGCCATGGCTGCGGATGTGGGACAAGGCGAGGAGTTGGAGCCCTTAAGAGAAAAAGCCATTAAGTCGGGGGCTTCCAAAATATATATTGAGGATCTTAAAGAAGAATATATAACTGACTATATTTTTCCTACCCTCAAAGCAGGAGCTATCTATGAGGGACGTTACCTGTTGGGCACCTCTTTTGCCCGGCCGCTGATTGCCAAAAGGCTGGTGGAAATAGCCGAAAAGGAAGGAGCGGTGGCTGTTGCCCACGGAGCTACCGGCAAGGGGAATGACCAGGTGCGGTTTGAACTCAGCGTTAAAGCTCTAAATCCGGATTTGAAAATTATTGCACCCTGGCGGGAATGGAATATCAGATCCAGGGAGGATGCCATTGATTATGCCAAAGAGAGAGGCATACCCGTTCCCGTCACCAAAGAGAAACCTTATAGCATGGATCGTAATCTATGGCATTTAAGCCATGAAGGCGGCGATCTTGAAGATCCCTGGAATGAACCGCAAGATGATCTTTATCTTCTAACAGTTCCTCCCCAAAAAGCACCGGATAAGCCTACTTATCTGGAAATAGATTTTGTCCAAGGCATACCGGTGGCTATAGACGGCCAAAAATTGTCTCCGCTGGAACTGATGGCAAAACTGAATGCTTTAGGAGGCGCAAATGGGGTTGGCATCGTTGACATGGTGGAAAACAGGCTGGTCGGGATGAAGTCACGTGGTGTATATGAAACACCGGGGGGAACCATTCTCTATACAGCGCACGAAGCTTTGGAGATGCTCACCTTGGACCGCATAACGTTGCACTATAAGCAACAGGTTGCTTTGCGCTATGCTGAATTGGTGTATGACGGAGTCTGGTATTCTCCTTTACGTGAAGCCCTGGATGCCTTTGTGAACGTAACTCAGAAAAACGTCACGGGGACAGTGAGAATGAAATTATATAAAGGAAATTGCACGGCCGTCGGCATTAAATCCCCCTATTCCCTTTACAACGAGGAATTTGCCACTTTCGGTGCGGATGAAGTTTATAACCAGAAGGATGCGGAAGGATTCATCAATCTTTTTGGATTACCCCTCAAAGTAAGAGCCTTAATGGAAAAAAAATCCGGTTTGAAATGATGGAAGGTGTTGAGGATGAAACTCTGGGGAGGCCGTTTCGAAAAGGATACGGACTCATTGGTAGAGGATTTTCACTCCTCTATCTCTTTTGATTGCCGTTTATACAAACATGATATAATGGGTAGCATAGCCCATGCCCGCATGCTGGGAAATATCGGCATCTTAACAGAAAAAGAAACCCGGGAAATTATTGCGGGCTTGGAGTCTCTTTTGGAAGACATCCGGGCCGGTAAGGTGGAGTTTGAAGTCGGAGCAGAGGATATTCATATGAATATTGAAAAGCTTCTTACTGAACGCATAGGTGATGTCGGCAAGAAGCTGCATACAGGTCGCAGCCGCAATGACCAAGTTGCCCTGGATCTTCGGCTTTTTCTTAGGGAAGAGATAGATAAAAGCATCAATTTATTGGCTTCTCTGGTTGGTACCTTGCTCAATTTAGCCTCTGATCATATGGAAACCTGGATGCCCGGTTACACCCATCTCCAGAAGGCTCAACCGGTCACACTGGCTCATCATCTCTTGGCTTATGTCCAGATGTTTTTGCGTGACATGGAACGCTTTAAGGACACTCGCCGGAGACTTAACGTTTCTCCTTTGGGATCGGGAGCTCTGGCCGGGACTACTTACCCCTTGCGCCGGGAAGAAGTAGCTGCAGAATTAGGCTTTGCAGGTATAACTCTTAACAGCCTGGACGGAGTAAGCGACAGGGATTTTGCCTTGGAGTTTTTGGCGGATGCAGCCATTTTAATGATGCATTTAAGCAGGCTTTGTGAGGAACTGATACTTTGGTCCAGCGGGGAATTTTCTTTTATTGAGTTGGATGATGCTTATGCAACGGGCTCCAGCATAATGCCCCAGAAAAAAAACCCGGACGTGGCAGAATTGGTCCGGGGCAAGACAGGCAGGGTCTATGGAGATTTAATAACGCTTCTAACTGTCATGAAAGGCTTACCGCTTGCTTATAATAAAGATATGCAAGAGGATAAAGAATGTGTTTTTGATGCTGTGGATACCATTCAAAAATCTTTGCTGGTTATGGAGCCGATGCTTAGGACAATGAAAGTTAATACTTCGGTAATGGCCAATGAAGCCAAAAAAGGATTTACCAATGCCACGGATCTGGCGGATTACCTGACCAAGAAAAATATTCCTTTTAGAGAAGCGCATGCTATCGTCGGTTAGCTTGTCCTGGAATGTTCCAAGAAATACTGCGGACTTGAGGACTTGACCCTGGAGG
>JAAYII010000209.1 GCA_012523535.1 Peptococcaceae bacterium | reverse complement strand
TGACTCCGCATTGACAAACCGGAAAAGATGGCGGGCATTTGCATTTTCCCAACCAGGATTGAAACTTATCTTTAACAATCCTGTCCTCCAGGGAATGAAAAGTAATTACCGCTATTCTGCCGCCGGCTTGCAGGCAGTTCAGAGACTGATCAAGAGCATCGGCCAATACATCCAATTCCCGGTTTACAGCTATTCTTAAAGCTTGAAAGGTCCTTTTGGCCGGATGTGGCCCATCGCGGCGAGCCGAGGCCGGAATAGCGCTTTTTATGATTTCCACCAGTTGTCCGGTCGTATGAATAGGTTTAGTTTTACGGGCCTGGTCAATGAACTTGGCAATGCGCCCAGCCCATTTTTCCTCCCCATAATTTTTGATAATTTCCGCTAGGTCTTCAACACTCCAATTATTGACTATAAATTCCGCTGTTAAGTCCGTTGTCCTGTCCATTCTCATGTCCAACGGAGCATCCTGCATATAACTAAATCCTCGTTCCGCCTCATCCAACTGGGGCGAAGATACTCCAAGATCAAACATAATTCCGGCTACGGGCAAAAGCCCCATTTCTTCAAGAGTCTCTTGAAGCCGAGCGAAATTTTTCCGGATAACAACAACCCTGTTATCACCGGCAAATTTCTCCCTGCCATATTGAACCGCAGCCTCATCCTGGTCAAAACATATCAAACGGCTTTGAGAACCTAATTTTTGCAGAAGTAGTTCGGAATGCCCTCCCGCTCCCATGGTGCAATCCACATATATTCCTTGAGAAACGGTAAAAACCAGGTTAACCGTTTCCTGGAGCAAAACGCTTTGATGTTGAAAAACCACGATATGCCATTTCCTTTCTAAATGCCTAAATCCACCAAAGATTCCGCCGCTTGTTCATAATTGCTCTGGGCCTGGGCGCTGTACTCGTTCCAGCGCTCAGCATTCCAGATTTCTATTCTGTTCATAACACCGACAACCACAACATCTTTTTCCAAAGCCGCATATTCTCTTAAATTAGCGGGCAGTAAGATTCTCCCCTGTTTATCGAACTCGCATTCAGCCGCTCCGGAAAAAAAGAAACGAACAAAAGATCTGGCATTCGGTTGGGAAAAGGGCAGTTTCTTTAACTTTTCTTCAAGGATTAACCATTCATTTTCAGGGTAAAGAAAAAGACAGTTGTCTAAACCCTTGGTGGCAATAAACTTGTCCCCGAGGGCCTCTCTGAACTTGGCTGGAATTATCAGCCGGCCTTTACTGTCAATTGTATGAAAGAATTCCCCCATGAACATGCTCTGCACCACCACAAGGGCTTACTTTATTACCACTTTACCCCACTTTTCTCCACTGCCACTGTATTCTACGCAAAATCTATTTTTCCTTCTTTTTATTTAAGAAAATAAAAAAAATGGGAAGATATTCCCATTTCGCAAGATCCTTCCGCCTGGCGCTTGAACTTGCTTTAAATTTTAACTTTAATCCGTTTGTTCAACGCTTTAAAGACGTTTAACCTGTTTTTTGGTTAAGGGATTATATCCGTAGTTTGCAAATAGTCAGAAAAATATTCCGACGCCAATTCTCGGGCCAGTTTAACCCTTACCGTCCTGGATAAGACATCGCTTTGCAGGAAAAAGACGGGCAGGCGCTGCTCCAAAGGAGTGAAAGCCGAATATGTTTTTCCTTCTATGAGTTTTGATTTTATGGTAGGGGC
>JAAYII010000208.1 GCA_012523535.1 Peptococcaceae bacterium | reverse complement strand
CTTAATCGACGACGCGGTAGCCAGGGTGATGCGTTCTGAGGGAGGTTTTATCTGGGCCTGCAAAAACTATGACGGTGATGTTATGTCTGATATGGTGGCCACAGCTTTTGGCAGTCTTGCTATGATGACATCCGTTTTGGTCTCGCCTGAAGGCTATTATGAGTTTGAAGCGGCCCATGGAACTGTGACAAGGCATTATTACAAATATCTAAAGGGAGAAGAGACTTCCACCAATCCCATGGCCACTCTGTTTGCCTGGACCGGGGCTTTGAGAAAACGTGGGGAGCTTGATGGTTTGAATGATTTGACTCAGTTTGCCACAGCCTTGGAAAAAGCTGCTTTAGCCACTATTGAAGCCGGTATTATGACCAAAGATTTGGCCCAAATTTCGGCTTTGCCCGATAAGAAAGTTGTAAACACTGAACAATTTTTACTGGAAATCCAAAAAAATTTAAACAAATGTCTTGAGCAACAATAAGTTTTGATTAAAAAGGGCTGTTGCTAACGAAAAAATTGTATGCAACAAGCCCTTTTTAATACAAAGCTTTTGAGCTCAAAGAATCTAATTTATTGTTTAAGCCAACGGTCTCAAACTTAACGGTTTTCTTTACTAATATCTATCCCTAATTATCAGTCGGAGGAACAATCCTTGGCTTTATCTTTTTTATGCTTTAAATAATTGTATAAAGCCCGGATATCATGATCAATAAACCTGTGCTGGACTTTGGAAATGTCAAATTTAAATAAGTTAAAGAAGAATTGAATAAAATAGCCGATCGTTACAACCATAACCAAAGTGCCGATCCCCACTTTCCCGCCCAGCAAGAAACCGATAAAAGTCGCTACGGATTCTATGGAAAACCGAATAAATCTTACGGATTTTTTAGACCTTTTTTTAAGGGCAACCATTAAACTGTCTCTGGGACCGGAGCCTAACTCGGCGCTCATATAAAAATATGTAGCTAATCCCATAGTGGCGATGCCCACAATAAGCATAATAAAACTGGGGATAAAAGAGTCAAAAGTCGGAAATACATGGTGGTATAAGAAAAAATCCAAGAGTACTCCGATTACAATAATATTGCCTAAAGTACCCCAACCCAACCGTTCGCCTAAAAAAGAGGTTGTAATTATGATTGCAATACCTACAATTATGCTGGCTTGCCCCATGGTTATGCCCGTGGTTTTACTTATTCCCTGATGCAAAACATCCCAGGTCGACAAGCCGAGGTCGGCATTAATGGTCATTACAATCCCGCACGGATAAAGAAAAAGGCCGATTGCCAGCCTTATTATTTTAATGACAATTTTTTTCAATAACTATCACACTCCATATACAGCTGCCGTGAATATCTTACATCACTTGATCAGCAAATGGCAAGGAAAAAATTAGAGAGAAGGGGTTTTCGGTATATGGAGCGGAAGGGAGGGATGTACAGTTCAAAAAGCTAAGGCTTCCTTATTAAAATTCCTCCTTAAAGAGTTTACTGAGGGTTTTGGTTTCCTTTTCGCTTGTTAAAGGATAAACGGCCGGGCCTTCCAAAACTTCGCCGTCATAGGAAAACCTTGATCCGTGGCAAGGGCAATCCCAGGACTGTTCTGCAGAGTTCCAGTTAAGCTCACATCCCATATGAGTACAGGTGGTATCGACAAAATGCAGTTTATTTTGGTTATCTCTGAAAGCCCCTATTCTATTGCCGTCAATTTTTACGATTTTGCCTTCACCGGGTTTAATCTCTGTATTTTCCAAGGAATCGGCAATGATCCCTTCAACTTTGCCGTTGACCAAATGTTTGGCCACGTTCAAGTTTTCTATGACAAAGTTTTTGCTGGAAGCTAAAATGGTTTGACGGGAAGGATTAAAGGCTTCCTGCCAGGGACTCGATCCTTCAACAATAAGATCTCTGAGAATCATTGCTGCCGCCATGCTATTGGTTATTCCCCATTTGCCGAAACCCGTAGCTACATATAAACTGGGGGTATCGGATATATAGCATCCCACATAAGGAAGTCCGTCCAAGGTCATGCAATCCTGGGTTGACCAGCGAAAAGGAATATCCTCAACCGTAAAAATTTGTTGGGCGAATTCCACTAATGCCTTATAGTGAAGAGAGGTATCTTCACCCTGGCCGGTTTTATGATTGTCTCCTACCACCAATATGAGTTCTTCCAAGCCGGAATTTTGAGATCGTAAAGAACGGGCCGGTTGTTCCACATTGATATACATACCGCCGGGATAGTTTTCTTTGGCCTTAATTGCAATAATATATGTTCTTTCCGGATAAATTCGGGCAAAATAAAATCCGGATTTATTGTAAAAAGGATAATGGGAAGCGATAATAACTTTTTGAGCCGTTACTTTTTTTCCTTGGGCTGTGGTAAGAGTGTAATTTAGACTTTCTTCGAGATCGACCACTCTGCTTTTCTCATAAATTTGACAGCCATTGCCGCAGATTGTGGAAGCCAATCCTAAAAGATATTTACGTGGATGAAACTGAGCCTGATTATCAAAGCGAACAGCAGCTTTAATTTTGAGCGGTAAGGGGATCTCTCCAAGAAAATGGGCGTTAATTCCCAAACTTGAGGCTGCTTCGGTTTCAGCTTCTATTTGTTCGATGTATTTGTCCTCTTGAGTGTAGACATAGGCTGATTGAAGAACATAGTCGCATTCAATGTTGTATTCATCCGCTATTTTCTTAATTTCTTTAATAGCCGTCTCATTGGCGTCAGCATATTGTTGGGCTATTTCTTTTCCCCTTTGCCGGATAATTTTGTCATATATCAGATTGTGCTGGGAAGTTATTTTGGCGGTTGTATGACCTGATGTCGCCTTGGCGATGCGATCGGCTTCCAGAACTACCACATTAAAACCCGCTTTTTTAAGTAAGTAGGCACAGGAAATCCCAACAAAGCCCCCACCTATAATAGCAATGTCCGTTTTAATATCGTTTTCTAAAAAAGGGTAGGATGTGTCCGGAGTTGAAGCCAGCCAAAATGAAAGGTTCATAAAAATCCTCCTAGTGATGTTATTTTAAACCTTAAGGCCTTTCTTTGCGTCTATTTTATTTTTGCCTGGAGGATTAAAAATATCCCTGCTTATCGTTAAACTCTTCTTGGGTGGGTTATTTTGTGATTGCCTTTTCCCAATTTGTTTTGTAACATATTAACCGATATTAAATTGTACTTAGGGGTTTGAGTTAATTGAGTAAATATTGGAGTAAACGGGCTTTGGGTTTGGAACCCTATATTCCCGGAGAACAACCCAAGGATAAAAAATATATAAAACTGAATACCAATGAAAATCCTTATCCGCCTTCTCCAAAAGTATTGGCAGCTATTAAAGCCGCCGCCAATGATAGTTTGAAGTTGTATCCCGATCCTGAGGGAGAAGAGCTCAGGTCCACAATTGCCGATTATTATGGTTTAAAAAAAGAAGAAGTATTTGTGGGCAATGGTTCGGATGAAATCTTGGCTTTTGCTTTTATGGCTTTTTTTGATCCCGGTCGGCCCATTTTGTTTCCGGATATTACATATAGTTTTTATCCCGTTTACGCTAAATTATGTAATCTTAATTATGAACAAATTGCATTAAATCCGGACTTTTCCTTGCCGGTTAATCAGTTTTTCCGGGAAAACGGCGGCATTATTTTTCCCAATCCTAACGCTCCTACGGGGAGAGCCGTGACTCTTAATGAAATAGAAGAAATCTTGCGTTACAACGGTAATAGTGTGGTTATTATTGATGAAGCCTATATTGATTTTGGAGGAACATCATCAATTAGACTTATATCCCAATATCCCAATCTGCTGGTTGTTCAAACTTTATCCAAGTCCCGATCTTTAGCCGGTTTAAGAGTCGGTTATGCTTTGGGCAATGAGAACTTGATTGGAGCACTTAATACTATTAAAAACTCATTTAACTCCTATACTTTGGACAGATTGGCCTTGGCCGGGGCCAAGGAGGCAATAAAGGATGAAGAATATTTTCAACAAATAAGAAAAAAAATTATGGCCACCAGAAAAGAAGTAAGCGACGAACTTCTCAAGCTTGGTTTTAAGGTTGTTCCTTCTCAAGCCAATTTTGTATTTATTAGCCATCCGATCTTTCCTGCCCAAAAGATTTTTCAACAGCTTAAAGAACGGGCTGTTCTGGTCAGATATTTTAAGCAATCGAGAATAGATAATTACCTTAGAGTGAGCATTGGCAGCGATGAAGAAATGAAAATTTTTTTGCAAAGGATAAAAGAAATTATTCAAGATAAACAAGGGTTGCCAAAATAGACGTGGAATAAATTGGGAAGATAAACAGTAAGCTAAGAGAAATTGAAAAGCTGTGAGGCGGTTTTGCAAGAAATGGCTTTACAATATTTAAACAAGTTTAGATTATTATTTTAAGGAGGTAGAACAATGGTTAAGCTCATGGTTAAAGTGGTAATTAAACAAGAGGGTATTGAGTTTTTTAAAAACGAGTTTAAAAATTTTATTGATGAGACCAGGAAAGAAAACGGCTGTATATCTTTCCAGCTTTTTCAGGATGCCGACAATCCTAAAGTTTTTTTTGTCAGCGAGGAATGGGCCAGCCAAGAACACTTGGAAAATCATCAAAAAAGCAAGCACTTTTTAAAGATGCAGGAAATTGAGAAAGATATTAGGGAAAATTTGGAGATTCATAGATTAACTCTTGTCAAGTAAATGATTCTTAGAAGTATTATTAATTTAATTATTAGAAAAACGTAATCCGGACTATAGCATTTTTAGTTAAACCATGGCATGCTTTGCTTCCACTATGCTATTGCTTGCTTTGGTTTAACTTTTTGTTTTATTATTAGTTATCCATGAATCCTGTCTTGATAGTAAACTGTTTTTTTTGAAGTATTTTAATTATATTTTAGGTTAATCTTATATTTAATCCTCAGAAACAGTTAGGAGACATTGGCATGCTCAATTT
>JAAYII010000207.1 GCA_012523535.1 Peptococcaceae bacterium | reverse complement strand
CCGGTGGTAATGGGCAATTTCGTTGACAGCCTGGATGTGCCGAGATGGGGCGTTATGCTGGTGATCTTATTAATTTATTTCTTATTGGGAATGGTTACGGACTTACTTTCCATGACCCTTGTCACCATGCCAATTTTCTTCCCCATCGTAGTAGATTTGCTGGGCTATGATCCTATTTGGTTCGGGGTTATTATCAGCATGATGATTGCTATCGGCGGGATTACACCTCCGGTCGGAACAGGTATTTTCCTGGTTAAGGGCTGTATTCCCAGCGGCAATGAAGCAACGCTCTCCAAACTGTTTGCCGGTGTATGGCCTTTTGTAATTGCTGCGGCTCTTGCAACTTTGATTATGCTTGCTGTTCCGACTCTGTGTACTGTTTTGCCCGAATTAGTGTATGGTTAAACTAATTGCCAGTAAGGAGGAGTAAGAAAATGTTTGAATTAAAACCACTAACTGCAAGAGTTTCCAGGATGAGAGAAAGGTATAGGAATACATTTCCCACTTTAAGTACTGAGCGGGCGAGGATAGTAACGGAATTTTACAAAGAACATGTGGCCGAACCCAGTATTCTTAAAAGAGCAAAGCTTTTATATAAACTGTGTCAGGAAATGACGGTTTTAGTAGAAGATGAAGAATTAATAGTGGGCAATCTGGCTCCAACCTACAGGGGATCGACTTTGTGGCCGGAATACGGGATAAATTGGCTATTCGATGAGTTAAAAGACGGAACTTTCGAGAAACGGGGTAGGGATGAGGAATGCCATGAGATTTCCCAAGAAGATAAAGAATATATCCTTTCCATTGAAGACTTTTGGCGCAAGAATGGTATCTCTCCACGCATGACCGCTATTATGCCTGATGGATTATCTAAGACTTTTGGCAGCGGTGTAATTAGTTATCAAGGTGAAAACATGTGCTCCAACCCGACCGGTCATTTCAATGCCAACTATGATAAGGTGCTTACAAAAGGGTTTGGTGCCATAAAAAAAGAAGCCCAGGAACACTTGGACGCTATGGAAGGAAGGGTTTTTGGCGATAGTGCCAAAAAATACACTTTCTATAAAGCAATAACCATTGTTTGCGATGCTGCTATTTTATTATCCAAAAGATATGCTCAGAAATGCCGGGAAAAAGCGAAGACAGCTTCGGAAACACGGAAAGCGGAACTATTAAAGATGGCCGAATCTCTGGACCATATTATGGAAAATCCTTGCCGGACCTTTCATGAAGCCGTCCAAGCAGTTTTCCTTTATCAATTGCTTATGGCTATCGACGGCAATATGCATGGGTTAACAATTGGTAGATTGGATCAATATTTATGGAAGTTCCTGGATAAAGATTTAAAAGAAAATAGAACGACAATGGAACAAGCTCAGGAAGTGCTGGATTGCTTTTTCTTAAAGATTGCCGACTGCTGCAAGGTCTGGTCCGTGGCCAGTGCCCGTAATTCCGGCGGGTATTCAACCGGTCAGCATATGACTTTAGGCGGGCAAACAAAAGACGGTAAAGATGCAACCAATCCCGTTTCTTATATGATGCTTCAATCTGCTGCCAGACTTGTTCTTCATGATCCTCCGCTATCGTTGCGTGTGCATAAAGGAACTCCGGATGAATTATTTGAAGCGGCTATAGAGTGTTCCAAAAGAGTCGGGGGCATACCGACCATGCAAAATGACGAAATTATCATTCCGGCTCTTGTGAAAAAGGGTTTATCTTTAGAAGATGCCCGCAATTACTGCATTATTGGCTGTGTAGAACCGGCCGGTACCGGATGTGAATGGTCTGCCTGCGGAGGATCAGGCAAGGAATCCTATTGGAATATAGCCAATGCTTTAATACTGGCCATCAATAACGGAATTAATCCCTTAACGGGTGTCCAGGCCGGGCTTCCCACCGGATATCTGTATGAAATGAAAAGTTTCGAGGAAGTAAAAGAAGCCTTTGTCAAACAAACAAACTATTTTGTGGATTGGCATATAACCATGACTAATTTCTATGAGTTGGTGGCTGCGGAAAATATGCCTTTACCGATTGTTTCGGCAACAATGGACGGCTGTATGGAAAGCGGACTGGATGTGACCTGGGGTGGAGCCAAGTATAATTCAACCGGTGTTGCAGCCATAGGATGTGGGAATGTGGCCGACAGCCTAAGTGCCATTAAGTATTTGATCTTTGATAAAAAAGTATGTACGGCCCGTGAGTTGTATGATGCCATGATGGCCAATTGGGAGGACTATGAGCCCTTAAGACAAAAAATACTAAACGAAGTACCTAGATACGGCAATGCTGACAGCTATGTGGACGAGTTGGCCAGGTGGGCCACAAGCGTCTTTATTGATCGAGTAAATGCCGCAACCGGTTTTAGAGGTTCTTACCGGCCGGGTTTATATTCGGTTTCGGCTCATATTGCCTTTGGTAAGGCTACAGCGGCTACACCTGATGGGAGATTTGCGCATACGCCCTTGTCAGATGGAATCTCGCCGGTTCAATCCATGGATAAAAACGGTCCAACTGCAGTGTTAAAGTCGGTTTCTGTTTTAGATACTCTAAATTGCGGTAACGGGACCCTTCTCAATATGAAATTCCATCCGAAATCAGTGGAAGGAGCGGAAGGAAACAATAAAATTAAAGACCTGGTCAAAACATTTTTCTCCCTGGGCGGTATGCATATTCAATTTAATGTAGTAAGCGGCGATACCCTCCGGGCAGCGCAAAAGAATCCGGAAGAATATAAGGACTTAGTAATAAGAATAGCCGGTTTTAGCGCTTACTTTATCGAGCTCTATAAAGAACTCCAGGATGACTTGATTAGAAGAACTGAGCAGGTAGTTTAAGAGTAGTAGTCGGTTAAGGAATAAGAGAATCAGGAGAGAAGAAACATAATGCCAACCTCTAATAAGGAAATTACAGGTTTAATATATGATATCCAAGGTTTTTCAGTTCACGATGGGCCGGGTATAAGGACCACAGTCTTTTTGAAAGGATGTCCTTTAAGGTGTCCCTGGTGTCACAGCCCGGAATCACAAAGTTTTAACCCCCAGATTTGCTGGATGGATATGCGCTGTGTAGGGGTGGACAAATGCGGTCTCTGTTTGAATGTCTGCCCCCAGCAGGCAATATCCCTAGGTGATACGAGAGAATCGTTGTTGGACAACACCAAGATTCAACTTATAAAAGTTTCCAGGGAACTTTGCAATGATTGCGGTAAATGCGCCGAGGTTTGTTCCGCCCGGGCCTTGTTTATTTCGGGTACTGAATATACTGTGGAGCAGGTCATGCAACGCCTTCGTAAAGATATGCCATTTTTTGAAACTTCCGGTGGAGGGGTGACAATTTCCGGCGGAGAACCGCTTTCTCAGCCGGCCTTCACGTTGGAGTTGTTGAAACAATGTAAAAAGGAAGGCCTGCATACTGCTGTGGATACCACAGGGTTCCCCGATTTTAAGTATTTTCGTGATATATTGCCTTATACGGATCTTTTTTTGTACGATCTAAAAAATATGGATAGTTCCATGCATAAAAAAGTCATTGGTGTTCCTAATGAAAGAATCTTGGAGAATGCTTTACGCCTTGCCGAAGCCAAAGCTAAAATCCAGGTTCGCATTCCGCTTATCCCTCTGTTCAATGATAGCGATCAAGCTTTGGATGCTGTAGCCCGGTTTTGCCTTAAGCTAGGGGATGCTGTAACCCAAGTTCAAGTTTTACCCTACCATGCCTATGGGGTAACCAAATATCAAAGAATTCTGTATCAAGGTCCGGTATTCGAGGCTCAACCCCATAGTGAAGAAAAAATTAATCATTGTCTGGACAGACTTAAAAGCTATGGTCTACCGGTAGTATTGCATTGATTGAACAGTTGGTTCCCTTACTTCCAGAAGCCTTGGCCGCCTCCATTCCAAACTCAATGTTTCTGCGGTGGTCAAGGCTTTCTTTTT
>JAAYII010000206.1 GCA_012523535.1 Peptococcaceae bacterium | reverse complement strand
GCTCCTCATTAAAGCCTCCTGCTCCAAAGTGACTTCCTTTCCATCATCCTCTTTTTCCCAAGCGCTTCATAGGATAACGTAATCGGTCTGGATGATACAAGATTTCTAAGGCAGCTAATCCTTTGGGACAAATACGGCCTTGGTTCAAAGGGGAATCCTGGTCTGGCTGTATTTTTACAACTTTATTGTTTTCCAAGGTTAGGATAACACCACAACCACCATGACAGGAACGGCAAGTGGTTTTAATCTTTTCTGTCTTATTCAATTTATTCAATACCCATCCCTCTTCTCTAACTATCCTTGTTTTACAATTAACACAAAATGGCATTTATGAAAATCAACAAGTTATAGAAAGTGTGTTAATTTGTTACAAATAATGAGTATTGTTTAAATATCAACTAACCCTAGGTATATGTTACTAAATTTAACCTTATTGATTTTTCCACAAAAAAATAGATAATCATAGTAAAAAACTATGGGATGGATGAAAACATGACCTTGCAGCAATTGAGGTATGTCATCAAGATAGTTGAATGCGGCTCCATAAGTGAAGCCGCAAAACAACTTTTTATTACCCAGCCCAGCCTTTCGACAGCGGTTAAAGAGCTGGAAAAAGAACTGGGAATAGAGATATTTTATCGTACAGCCAAAGGCATATCCTTAACTGTTGACGGAACCGAATTTCTTTCCTATGCCCGACAGATTATTGAGCAGACAGAACTTATGGAGCAGCGCTATTTGGGGAAAAAACCTTCAAAACAGCTTTGTTCCATTTCCACTCAACATTATGCTTTTGCCGTTAATGCTTTTGTGGAATTACTATTAGGCCTGAATGTGGATGAATATGAATTTACCCTGCGGGAAACCAAAACCTACGAAATCATTGAAGATGTTAAAAATTTGCGCAGCGAGATAGGCATTATATATCTAAGCGATTTTAATGAAAAGGTTATCACCAAGCTGTTAAAAGAAAATCACTTGGTATTTAACCCTTTATTCGAAGCCAAACCTCATGTTTTTGTTAGTTCCAAGCATCCTCTGGCCAAGAACAGTTTAGTTACTCTCGAGGATTTGGAAGACTACCCCTTTTTGGCTTTTGAACAGGGCGAGTATAATTCCTTTTATTTCTCGGAAGAGCTTTTAAGCACCGTTCCCCGCAAGAAAACAATTCGGGTCAGTGATCGAGCCACCCTTTTCAATCTTCTGATCGGTTTGAACGGATATACTATCTGCTCAGGTTTTTTAAGCCGAGATCTAAACGGGGACAACATAGTTTCCGTGCCCCTTCAAACAAAGGAAAGAATGCTTATCGGTTGGATTGCCAACAAGAAATCCTATCTCAGCACGCTGTCTCTTGATTATATTTCAAAACTGAAAAAACTAATCAGGGAATACGGTTATCCTATCGTTGAAAAAAGCAGCGATACCGCTTCGGGTTGAGTACTGTTCAGGCAATGAGCAAGTTATTTATTGCTTTGCAGATACGAGCAGTGATATGAGGATTATTCATTGTGAAAAGATGTATTCCATCAACCTCATGGGCTATCAAATCAACAATCTGGTCCACGGCATAGGCAATGCCTGCTTCTTGCAGTGCTTCCGGTTTATCTTCATACTTTTCTAAGATAGTGGAAAATTTTTTTGTGAGTTTCACACCACAAAGGGCGACCATATTTTCGATTTGCTCCTTGTCCACAACCGGCATGATGCCGGCGATAATGGGAATGTTGATTCCTGCTATTGCCGCTCGTTCCCGGAAAGTATAAAAGGTGTTATTATCAAAGAAAAATTGGGTTATCAGTTGGCTTGCTCCTGCCTCTACTTTGTATTTTAAATTCCGGATATCTTCAATAATAGTTGGACTTTCAAAGTGGCCTTCGGGATAACAGGCTCCCATTATATTGAAATCTCCGTTTTCTTTGATAAAGGAAATTAGATCACTGGCGTTTTTAAATTCATTTTGCGGTGATATGGAATCAGCATCTCCCCTCAAAGCAAGTATATTTTCAATTCCAAAGTCTTTTAAATTGTTCAAGATGTTAAGAACGTCTTTTTTTGTAAGATTAATTCCCGTAAGGTGGGCAACGCTTTCAATACCGTAGTGATTTTTTGTAAGGGACGCAATTTTAAATGTGGCATCGTTGCCTTCACTTCCACCCGCACCATAGGTCACACTAATAAAGGCCGGATTAAGTTCTTTTAACTTCTCAAGTGTATCTTGAACAGCAATTACAGGGTCAGAGCCCTTAGGAGGGAATATTTCGAAGGACAGAGCCTTTTTATTATTGTTGAATAATTCAGATATTTTCATAATACCGAACCCCTCAATTTTTTGTTTAATCTCTGTCTTGCCAATGTTTATACCATATAAGCCTCCCATATGGTAATACTAAAAAATTATACGTTGCCATAGATAAAAACTATATATGGTTGCTAAATAATCTTCAATTATTTCTTTATGTTTTCCGGGCTTTTTTAGGAGATTTGCTTCTGTCAAGAAGGGGAACACAGTATTTTTGTAGAAAATTATGTGGAAAATTGTTTTAATATAATAGACAAAATTATTTCGACATTAGGATGAGGATAATAATGGACCAGCTAATATTTTATCCGGGACAAAAACTCAATTTTACGACTGATTCAGAACTATTCAACGATATATATACGACCGAAGTTAAGGAAGTGTATCAGGACCGTTTGGAATTAGCCATCACTTTGCATAAAGGTTATTTGCTTCTAATTCCGATCGGAACAAATATAATCTGGCTCGATCCTGATTTGAAGCCGGAACTAATCTCTCAGGTAATATCCAGGCAACCGGCCAAACAAACCTGGAGCGTTACTAAACCGGTGCCTAAAAATATGCAGAGAAAATCAAGGGTTATTGCTATTGGCAGCGGTAAAGGGGGAACCGGAAAGACCACTTTTGCCATTAATTTAAGCTTGGCTTTAAGCTCCTTGGGCAAAAAAGTAATCATTCTTGATGCCGATATTGGGATGGCCAATGTGGAAGTTCTGTTGAGATTGAATGCCAGTTTAAACTTAACCAATGTGCTCAGAGGCGAATGCACTTTAAAAGATATATTAATACCGGGTCCGGCGGGGATAAAGGTTATTCCCGGTTCCAGCGGTATTTCCGCTCTAACCCATCTTGATGCTATTCAGTTCAATCGCATTATATCCGGTTTTGTTGATCTGGAAGAAGAGGGGGATATTTTTATTGTCGATACCGGAGCGGGTATTTCTGAAGTTGTGCTTAAATTCTTGGAATCGGCTGATGATTTAATTTTGGTTACCAATACGGAACCCCATGCTATGATGGATACTTATGCCCTGGCTAAAGCCTTGGCTTACCGCAACCCGGATATAAGGCCTTACCTGGTTATCAATCGTTGCGAAAGTGAGGAAGAAGCTCAAAAGTGCAGCCAAATTTTTAATAAGGCCGCTTCTAAATTTTTGAAAATGCAGCCTGAACTTTTGGGGTGGATCTATGACGATAAAAAGGTAAGCAAATCTTTGAAAAATCAAAGACCTCTTCTTTTGTCCGATCCTCGTTCCGAATATTCTTACGCGGTTTTGAATATCGCCAGGAAGTTACTGGGCAGAAGGGTAAGACCTATGAAACAATCAGGTATAGTTTCTTTTATTAATAAGG
>JAAYII010000205.1 GCA_012523535.1 Peptococcaceae bacterium | reverse complement strand
TTTACTAATTAAAATTTCCCTGGGTTTTGAACCTTCGTATTGGCCTACAACTCCTTTTTCCTCCAGAATATCCATCAAGCGTGCCGCTCTGGTATAGCCGATCCTCAACCTTCTTTGCAAAAGAGAAACAGATGCAGTATTGTTTTCAAAGAAAATATTGGCTGCCTTATAAAAGAGCTCATCTTCAGGTTCCGTAACAGAAGATGTTTCCAGGTTCGCTGTCGGTATCTCACAATATTCCGGTTTAGCTTGCTCCTTGAGATATTCTACAATATTCCTTACCTCTTTGTCTGCTAAATAGCACCCTTGGACCCTTATCGGCTTGCTAACGCCTATAGGATGATAGAGCATATCTCCACGACCTAAAAGTTTCTCCGCTCCTCCCATATCCAATATTGTCCTGGAATCAATTTGAGAAGAAACAGCAAAAGCTATTCTGGACGGAATATTAGCTTTTATTAGCCCGGTAATGACATCAACAGAAGGCCTTTGGGTAGCCACGATCAGATGAATTCCAGCCGCTCTGGCCATTTGGGCCAAACGGCAAATAGCCTCTTCAACTTCGGCCGGAGCCACCATCATCAGGTCAGCCAATTCATCAATTATCACAACCACGTAAGGAAGAGTTTTTTGCTCACCTTCTTTTTTCTCGGAAACAATATAATTATAACGCACAATATCCCTTACACCTTCTGCGGCAAACAATTCATATCTCGTTTCCATCTCCATAACAATCCATTTTAAAGCCCCGGCCGCTTTTTGCGGTTCAGTTACTACTGGAGAAATCAAGTGCGGTATCCCGTTGTATGTTGTTAATTCCACCATTTTGGGATCAATAAGCAACAGTTTTACTTGATCTGGTCTGGCTTTATAAACAATACTGGCTATCAACGTATTGATACAAACTGATTTACCGGACCCGGTTGCTCCGGCAATCAATAGATGAGGCATTTTAGTCAGATCTCCAATTACCGGGGCACCGGTAATATCCTTCCCTAAAGCAAAAGTCAGTTTGCTTGGGGAACTTTGGAATTCTTCCGATTCCAGTACCTCACGAAAATGAACAACAGATATCTCCCTATTCGGAACTTCAATTCCCACTGCCGATTTGCCTGGAATCGGAGCCTCTATCCTAACATCAGGTGCCGCTAAACTTAAAGCTATATCATCAGCCAAACTGGTTATCTTGCTAACCTTTACCCCCGGTGCCGGTTGGACTTCAAAACGGGTTATAGTTGGGCCCTGTGTAACTCTTGTTACCTTCACCTTCACGCCGAAGCTATCTAAAGTGTCCTCCAATAACTTTACCTGCTCAGCGAGATCTTTATTGGATTTTTGTCCTTTTCTCATTGGTTTATGTACCAAATGCAGCGGAGGCAATTTATAATTCTCCGTTTTTTCCGTTTTCCTGGATAATGGCGTGCCCGTTAGTTTTACAACCGGAGGCTTATTCAAATCGTGCCAATTTTGGTCGGTAGTTTGATCCGCAGGTTTATCGGTACTTGCTTCCTCAATATTATCATCATAGGTGGAAAAAGCCGGTTCTGTTTCCTGCATGCTTTTACCGCTTTGCTCAGTTTGCAAGCCCTCATAATATATATAATTTGGGTTATCCGTTGCTATATCATCATATGACGGACTTTTGACCTTACTGCTCCTGACTTTTTCTTTGGCTGTTTGTTCTGTTTTTCTTTTTTTCTCATTGTCGGCTACAACTTTTACAAAATCGGCAACGTGTGACTTTAATATTCCACCGACTTTACCTATAAACATAAACAATTCGCTAAAAGTCTGAACCAATGATCGGTTAAAAAATAAAATTGCTCCAATGATTGCCGCAACACCCAATACAATATAGCCGGCGGTAACTCCTAAAACTTTAACCAGGAATACGCTCAAAACCGCCCCGACAAGTCCTCCCCCAAAACCTGACCTGCCAATTTGCAATAATTCGGCAGTATCATAACTATAAGCAATACCGAGATGAGCAAAACCTTCAAAAACCAACCAGAGCAAGGCAATACCGGCCATTCTTTTTTTGATATTCTCTTTATTCTGGGCCATTAAAC
>JAAYII010000204.1 GCA_012523535.1 Peptococcaceae bacterium | reverse complement strand
GTATTAATGTTATTTATCCTATTATCGATAAACCAATTTTTAGAATGGTACAGGCACTTTTGATTTCATCGTTTTTGGAGTTATGGGATAGAAACAAAAAAAATATTGGTGAAAAACAAGATACAAAACGAAAACATAAAATGGTTATCTTAGCTCTTTCCGGTTTCATTGAAGAGTTACGGTTATGTCAATGTTGGTTAAAAGATCCACAATACTTTACAATATATATAATGCCCGATGATTGGCGAACTGAAGGCCTTAAAGGTACAAAAGAGATGTTGCCGTTGCAGAATGAAACATTTATTAAATAATGCCGTTGGTCACTTAAACTTTTACTATATTGTGATAGTATAGACTATAATAGTATTATTTTTTTATCTCGGGGGAAAAGATGATAGAATATCGACGTGCCAGATTAAGCGATACTGAAGACATACTTAGACTAATCAATTATTATGCTGAAAAAGGGCTTATGTTGCCTCGCACCAGGAGTACAATTTATGAAGGTATTAGAGAATTTATTGTTGCTGAAAAAGATAAGCAAATAGTGGCTGTAGGTTCTCTTCATATTATTTGGGAGGACTTGGCGGAAATAAGGGCTTTGGCCGTGGATGAAAAATGCCAGGGCCGGGGCATTGGACGCCAATTAGTCTATCTGCTTCTTCAAGAGGCTGCTGAATTGGACTGTCCGGAAGTATTTACTTTGACTTATCAGGTGAAATTTTTTCAACATTTGGGTTTTAAACTGATCGACAAAGAAAAAATGCCTCATAAAGTTTGGAAAGAATGTATTAATTGTGTGAAATTTCCCAACTGCGATGAGAGTGCTTTGATTATAAAATTAAAAGAAGATAGGAGTCGTTATGGCACTTAAAAAAGTAATAATACATACGGATGGGGCATGTTCCGGCAATCCGGGTCCCGGAGGGTGGGGTGCCGTTCTCCAGTACGGTCAGCATATCAAGGAAATCTCCGGCTATGAGACGGTAACAACCAATCAGAGGATGGAGTTAACTGCTGCTATAAAAGCTTTAGAGTTGTTGAAAGAACCCTGTGAGGTGGAACTATATAGCGATAGTGCCTATCTCATTAATGCTTTTGAACAAAAATGGTTACATAACTGGCAGCGTAATGGCTGGCTTAATGCTCAAAAAAAACCTGTAGAAAATATGGACTTATGGAAGAAGTTATTGGAACTCAGCGCCCAACATAAAATAAAGTGGATAAAGGTTAAAGGGCATGCCGGTAATTCCCAAAATGAAAAATGCGATCAGTTGGCGAGGAAGGCAATAGCCCAGGGTTTAATTGATGAGCAATCTCGACAAACATAGTCATAAATAAACAAAATTTTACCAAGGAATTTCTTCTTCCAGCTAGAATTATAACCCCAGGAAAACAAACAACCGCTTATTTCTGTGAATGATACGACAATATGTTATATTGTCACGGCTTGCGACCATATCGCATGAACAGAAATAAGGGTTTGTTTGTTTAGAAGATTGAAAGGGAGGTTGTCCGGCATTCGATCTATCTCAAGATCCTGATGCTTGAAGCAATAATTGCGCTATTGGTTGCAGGAGCGGGTCGTATCCGTAAATTCAGGCTTGAGATTAGACGATATGCTTGACATTCAATCTTCGAAGTTGATTAAAATATCCTGCAGTGTTTTTTGCAAATAAAGGCTGTAATAGGTAATATCGGTCGGAAATTACAGCCCACCAGTGTTGCAAGCTACTCCATAAAGTAGTAAGCAACACTTTTTTTTACCGCTTAATAAAGTTCCAATATTGACGCTTCGTCCCTGTCCAGTTTTTTTATACAGGTGCTGAGGCGTTCCTTTAATAACTGATCCGTAACCGCTTCGCGTATTTGCCGTAACAGATCGATAGTCCGGCGTAATACCGAGATGATATCGCCCTCGTCAAGGGTACACAACTCTTGGATGACGTTTAAAGTGGATCCTTTACTCCAAAAATAAGTAATTATCGCCGGACGGGGGTCAAAGCGTACCGTATCCGGGTCGCACATGGATTGGACATAAGCGATAATCTCGTATATCGGTGAGAAATCAAGCTTATCGAACTTATGGAAATAATCGTTGCGTTTGCTTTCATAATCAATGCAGGAGATTAAAGCATTTAATTGGTCGTCGTCGAGCTGGTCAAAAATTCCGGCAAACAATATTTCCGTTACCAGGACTTCTTGAACATAAATTTGGCGGGCAATCTCGCCTCGAGGAAGGATATTGTTATTATCAATATAGCCCATTGTTTGTAGCTGCTGCTTTTTTCTGATAAATTCGTCATTAAATGTATGATAGTCCGGTAAAGCGAATAATTGATTCCTTAGATCCCTAATTTTGTCCTCCAACCTGTTCCACCTTTTATAATGTATTTGGCAAAGTTTACTTTGTTTCGGGGAACAGTTGGCAGGGGGTTTGTGCAATATCTTTTCCCATTTACGAATCTTGCGATACATTTGCCTGGCGTAAATTTTATTGCGGCGCCGAGGATCAAGCTTCCGGTAAGCCTTATACAGTTTTTCCAATTCTTTTTGTTTGGGATAATAATTTAGGGGGCATTGGTAGGTCCCAGCTTTGGAACAAAGATGTTTTTGGGATTCTTTTGCCAGTTGGGTCAAACGTTGCATTTGAGTTTCAATTTTTTCGGACAGCGTGGCATATGAATATACAGCGAAGCTTTTCTTGAAAAAGGTTTCAATTTGCTCGTTGGTTAGGGTGGCCAACAAATTTAATACTGTGTTGTAGGACAAGCGGAATTGACTGGCTAAGGGTTCCAATTTATACATATCGAATTTAACCGGAGGTTCTTTGTCAAAATAATTAAGGTCCACAAGGGCAAAGGAGTACCCTTTGCTGTCAATTCCCCGACGACCTGCCCGGCCGGACATCTGAAAAAACTCATGGTTGGCTAAAGGGCGGAAGTTATGCCCATCGAATTTATTTAAGGAATCGAAACATACTGCCTTTACAGGGTAATTAATGCCTACGCTGAATGTTTCAGTGCAATAAAGAACAGAAATATATTTGCGCAAAAAAAGCTCTTCCACCAAAGATTTTTGCAGGGGAAGCAACCCGGCATGGTGATAGGCTATACCTTTACGGCAAACCCTAAACAATTTGCGGGTTGAAGAAGACCAATTGTCCTCCGGACCAAATTGTTCGAGGAAACTTTCTTTTACCTCGGCGCTTTGCTCAGGAGTCAGGTAATTTCTAAGTGAAGCCAATTCATGAGCTTTGTCCGAGCATTGTTTGCGGCTGAAGACAAAATACAAGGCCGGCAGGTATTGTGTTTCAATGCTCTTAATTAAATCCAGATGGACAGTTGGCTTAAATAGCGGGCTATGGT
>JAAYII010000203.1 GCA_012523535.1 Peptococcaceae bacterium | reverse complement strand
GCTTATTACCTAACTATGATCCTTAAACCATAATTAAGCATTTCACCACCCATAATCATGGTTCGTTCAACCATGCAGGATATCTTAACAGCCTTCTGCAATCTTGCGGCTGCAGAAAACCGTGGTCATACCAACTTGTGATTTAGCACAAATTAATACGGTGCTTAATACCCTACATGATCTTAGCTCGACCCATTATACTAAGTTGGGACCTTATTACAATCTTACTGTTCGACTGCAATAAAGCCTTTCCCCAATATAATGGATCTTCCCTCCGACTGCATACACGCCTCAGACCTGTATACAATCTTTGGTCGACCCATATATACCCCGGAATGGAGCACATATAAGTCTTCGCTCAACCATTACATACCCTTTACGTTTTATATCATTTGCTTGCATCAGTCTTATTATTCTGGTAATTATTTTATCCCCAATAACAAAAATAATTAAAATTTTACAATATCAATAAAACATTTTTAATACTTTTTCTATAGCGTTAAATTTTATAAGTATTTGTATAAACCCTAGAAAAATCTAAGTCATTATCAGTCCGCGCTTTTTTATTTTCGGCAGGGTAACCAATACCAAGCATGCAGACTACTTTTAAATGTGACGGAATATTTAATAATTCCTGTACATATTCCTCAGCCGTTTTTTCCGGGCTTTGCTGCCGATTTCTGACTTGGACCCAGCAGGATCCTAGACCTAAAGACTGGGCCGTGATTTGAATTGTTATTGCAGCAAGAGCGGCATCTTCTACCCAAATATCTGTAGCTTTGCTGTCGCCTAATATTACAAAAACCAAAGGAGCATCTTTAAGGAAAGCCGAACCGAATTCACGGGTTTGGGCCAATTTTGAAAGCAGGTTTTGATCCGTGACTACAATAAATCTCTGCGAGTCCACCCCTCTACCGGAAGGAGCCAACAAGGCGGCTCTAATTAGTTTCTGGACTTTTTCTTCTTCAATCGGAGTAGACAAATAATTTCTGATACTACGCCTTTGATATAAAAGTTCCAGCATGTGTATCCCTCCAAAACTTTGTGTTAAATATTCAAAATGTTCTTACGTACTTCCTCCATAAAATGGTCGTACAATTTACATGTAACCGGGCCAGGTATGCCGTTGGCCACCGGCTTTCCGTCTATATTGGTTACAGACAAAACTTCACAAGTAGTACTGGTTAAGAATACTTCATCAGCTTTATAAAGCTGCTCCGCTGAAAAATAATCCTCCCTGAGCGGATAATTATATTTTTCCGCAATTTTAAGTACATAAGACCGGCTGATACCTGCTAGGATGTGGCCATCCGTCGGATGTGTAACAATGGTACCATCAAATACTGCAAAAACATTGCTGCTTGCCCCTTCCGTGATATAGCCATTTTCTTTGGCTAAAATGGCCTCGTAAGCATTTTGTTCCTCAGCTATTTGTTTGGCCAGTGAGTTTGGAAGCAGATTAATAGATTTTATAAATGGATAAGCCCAGCGCCTGTCAGGAAGAATAACCGTTTTAACTCCTTCTTGGCGCATCTTTTCCGGAAGAGGTTGCTTTTCCGAGATAAACATGGTTAGTACAGGTTTTGCATCTTTTAAAATGCCATGAGTTCTTGGTCCCACTCCTCTTGTCACCTGCAGGTAAACTATTGCTTCTTTTAACCCTGATTTGGCAATTAGTTCATATATAATTTTCCGCAGATCATTTCTATTGAAATCAGGCTTGATTCTTATTTCTTGCATGCTTCTTTCCAGCCGATCAAAGTGCTCAGTCATGGCAAACGGTTTGCCGTCGTATAGTTTTATTACTTCATATACACCATAACCGAAAAAATAGCCATGATCCTGCATTGCAATTTTAGCCTGATTAAGATTGATTATTTCTCCTTCAACCCAAGCCAATTCCAACATCTCTAATCTTCCTTCCCTCTATTAAATATCAGTTACAGTTTACTTAAAGCATATTCAATTTGAGCAATAGCTTTATCTATATTTTCCATGGAATTGGCATATGAAATTCGAATATATCCTTCTCCGTAGCTGCCGAAAGAACCGCCAGGCAGAGTAGCCACTCCCGCTTCATTTAAGAGGTAATCTGCCATTTCGGCACTTGACTTACCAAAATACTTAATATTAGGAAAAACATAGAAAGCCCCGCGGGGTTTAACACATTTTAAGCCTTTAATAGAATTTAAACCCTCTACAATTTTATCCCGTCTTAGCCGAAATTGTTCCACTCTTCGTTTGAGTTCATCCTGCGGTCCGGTTATAGCTTCAATGCAAGCCATTTGAGTAAAGCCCGCCAAGCAGGATGTACTGTTAACAACCAGTTTATTAATATCATCAGCTATTTTTTTGGGCATTACTCCGTACCCTGCCCGCCAGCCGGTCATGGAATAGCTTTTGGAAAAACCGTTGAGGATAATTGTTTTTTCTTTCATCCCCGGAATGGAAGAAATAGAATAAGCCCTATCTTCATAAACAATATTTTCGTAAATTTCATCTGATAAAACAACAATGTCTCTATCAGCCAGTATTTTGGCGATTTCTGCCATATCATCCTTGGATAGCATGCCGCCGGTAGGGTTTTGGGGAGAATTGATAATTATCATTTTTGTTTTATTGGTAATTAAAGACTTTAATTCATCTATATCCATTCGAAATTCGTTTTCTTCCCTTAACGGGATGGGTACGGGAGTTCCGCCAACAAAATTAATAACTGATTGATAAATTGGAAAACCCGGATCGGGATAAATTACTTCATCTCCCGGATTGACAACAGCAAGAATCGAATAAAAGATAATTGGCTTGCCACCGGCTGTCATTACCACTTGCTCCGCTTCAACCTCAAAACCTCGTGTTTTGCTGATATATTCGGCAATAATCTGCCTGGTTTCCAATAAACCAGCGGAAGGGGTATATTTAGTCATCCCGGCTTGCATGGCTTCGATTCCTTTGGCTATAACATTGTCTGGAGTAGGAAAATCAGGCTCCCCGATCTCCAAATGAATGATTTCCCTTCCAGTTGCTTCTAAAGCCTTGGCTTTGGCTAACATCACAAAAGCGGTCTCATTAGCCAGTCTACTCATTCGGTCTGCAAGTTTAATACTCATAATTCTCCATCCTCAATTCAATTTTTTTCTCATTTTAACTGAAATAATGATGTATTACAAATATTAACTGTAATTTCTTTTACTGCTTGTATATTATAGTTTAATAGCTTGCAGTTTAAAACAATACAAAAATACATTAAAAAGGAATTTATGCAAAGTTAGCATAAATTCCTTTCTAGCACTGCAATAAAATGCAGTATATTGAATAAATCTATTATTGTTATTTTTCTTGTTCCTGTTGGGCCTTTAATTGAGCTACCAATGTTTCTTGCAATCTGGCAGGTACTTCTTCATAGCCAATAAACTTGGTAGTAAAGGACCCTCTTCCTTGAGTCATGGATTTTAAGTCAATAGCGTATCTCATCATTTCCGCTTGGGGTACCTGTGCTTTAATTACCTGGAATTTTCCATCCGGTTCCATACCGAGCACCCTACCTCGCTTGGTATTAAGGTCCCCGATAACATCACCCATAAAAGCTTCCGGAACTCTGATTTCAGCTTCAACCATGGGCTCCAATAATGTAGGATTAGCCTGCTCGGCGCCCTTTTTGAAAGCTAGTATGGCTGCCAGCTTAAAAGCCATTTCAGAAGAGTCAACACTATGATAAGAACCGTCATATAGAGTAAATTTTACATTTGTCATCGGACATCCGGCCAAAAAACCTTCGGCTACAGCTTCTCTCAAACCCTTTTCTACGGCTGGGAAGAAGTTGCGCGGCACCGCACCACCAAAAATTTCTTCCGTAAACTCAAATTCACTATCTGGATTGGGCTCCATCCTGATCCAAACATGACCATATTGTCCATGGCCGCCAGTTTGTTTTTTATGTTTGCCTTCAGCTTGAACTGATTTTTTAATTGTTTCTCTGTAAGGTACTTTTGGAACGGCTGTTTCCACAGCAACCCCAAATTTTCTTGACAGTTTCTCTGCCACTATATCAAGTTGCATTTCCCCAACGCCGCTGAGGATAGTTTGTTTAGTTTCCGTATTCTTAGTTACGCTGATTGTCGGGTCTTCATCAACCAAACGGGTTAAAGCGGAGCTCAGTTTATCCTCATCACCTTTACTCTTGGGTTTAACAGCCACAGGTAAAGAAGGTTCAGGGAAACTTATTCCTTCCAAGACAACTTTTTTATCCTTGGCACAGAGGGTATCACCGGTTTTTGTTTCCTGTAATTTTGCCACTACCGCTATATCGCCTGCGGAAACACTATCTGTGTTAATTTGATTTTTTCCTTTTAAATAAAACAATTGGCCAATTTTTTCTTCCACTTCTCTATTGGAGTTATAAACAACAGAATCTCCGCTAAATGTTCCGCCATATACCCTGAAAAATGTTAATTTACCCAAGAAGGGGTCAGCTAAAGTTTTAAAAACTAAAGCGCATTTTTCTTCTTTTGGAACCGGTGCCGGGGCATAATCGGAAATAAACTGGAGAAGTTCTTTCGATCCGATATTTTTTTCGGCCGAACCGAACAAAATTGGGATTATCATGTTTTGTCCAAGAGCTTTCTTAGTAATCACTTTAAGCTCTTCCAGGCTCAATTCTTCTCCTTCTAGGTATTTCATTAAAATATCATCGTCGGCTTCAGCTGCGGCCTCGGTTAATGCTTCTCTTAACATAACTACATCATCTTTATATTCTTCCGGTATATTGTCCTGAAGAATATCGACAACTCGTTCAAAAGAAGCTTCTCTACCGACTGGAATCTGCATTTGTACAAATCTGGCATCGGGATAAAGCGATTTAAGTTGATCGATAACTTTTTCCGGATTGGCGTTTTCTCTGTCCAATTTGTTAATAAAGATTATTCGTGGAATTTGCTTTTCTACCATCATATCCCAAATAATCTCGGCTTGGACTTCAACACCGCTTACACCACAGAGAACCAATAGCCCACTGTCAGCTACCCGTAAGGCACTGATTACTTCACCGATAAAGTCGGAATAGCCTGGGGTATCAAGGATATTTACTTTTACACCTTTATTTTCTACTGGGATCAAAGAAGTGCTTATAGAAATCTTTCTTTGGATTTCTTCCTGCAAATAGTCAGATACCGTGTTCCCGTCATTAACTTTTCCTATTCTAGTGACGGCACCGGAATTGAACAGGATAGTTTCTGTAAGTGAAGTCTTTCCACAGCCGCCGTGTCCGACAAAACAAATATTGCGAATATTTTGGGTATCATAGCTTTTCAAAAAGATCTCCCCTTTTATATCATAATTTATTAATTTCAAACCGTATTATTATGAGTTATGTATTACTTATATAACATTACTTAATAATTGGTAGGTTTGTCAAATCCTTTTTAAAAAATAAACCAATTTGGTCAATTTGCCGGTAATGAGCTTGTTCCTTGGCGCATAAGTTTGAAGTAAGAATTTATTTAATACTTATGTGTCCGGAGGTAGAATGGCAAACAACAGGCTCGTTTATGGTGCAATTATCCTTTTTTCGGCAAATCTAATCAACCGGATTCTCGGTTTTATTTACCAATATCTTATTATGAATTTTATTGGCAGCGAGGCCTACGGCTTATTTCATATGGTTTTCCCTGTATATATGACGGCTTTAGTTTTGTCCACGGCCGGAATACCTTTAGCTATTTCCAAAATGGTAGCGGAAAACATATCCCTTAACCGTTATAAAGAGGCACAAAGAATATTCCGGACAGCTTTTACTACCTTGTTTTTTTCCGGATTGATATTATCAATAGTATTATTCAGTAATACATCACAAATAGTGGCCAAATTTTTCCCCGATCCGCGAGTTTACAGGGTTTTTCAAATATGTATACCGGCAATTTTCGTAGTTTCCATTTCTTCGGCTTTTAGAGGTTATTTTCAAGGATTCCAAAATATGATCCCATCGGCTTTAAGCCAGATAATTGAACAAGTCACAAGAGTAACGATAGGTTTTACCCTTTCTCTCAAATTTTTGACTTATGGTGTAGACTGGGCTGCAGCCGGACTTGCCGCGGGAATGCTGTGCGGTGAAATTACGGGACTTATGGCCATTAGTCTGCAGTATTTGAGTCATAAGAGAAAGAGGGAGTCAAAAAATGTTAGATATCAGAAATCTACCTTCTCTATTCTCAGTAGACTTTTAACCTTATCTTTACCGATTACCGGTAGTCGTTTGGTTTCTACAGGCTTATCCTCCCTAGAGGCTTTAATTATTCCTCGCCAATTGCAAGTGGCGGGCTATACATCGGCCAGTGCCACTTCCCTCTTTGGGCAACTGAGCGGTACCGCCTTCACCCTTATTTCCTTCCCCAGTGTTTTTACTTTCGCTCTGGCAACTTCTCTAGTCCCGGCTATTTCCGAAGCGATGGTTAGAAAGGATTTAGCTTTGGCCCGCAGCCGTTGTTCCGATGCTGTGCGCTTTACCATGCTGTTAGGGATTCCAAGTGTTTTGCTTATTAACTATTTTGCGCTGCCTCTGACACATTTATTTAACAGTGATGATGTAGTCGTCGTATTGAAAATACTCTGCATTGGCGGTATTTTTTCCTATCTAATCCAGACTACCACCGGTATACTTCAGGGTATGGGCAAAACATCCGTTCCCTTAGTTAATGCCTTAATAAGTGCCTTCATCCGTTTACCGCTTTTATTTTATTTAACCGGGATCCCGGTATGGGGTTTAAAAGGTTCTGCTTGGTCTTATGTTATCGGTTATGTTTGCTTTGCCGTACTAAACTTGGTCGCTATCAAAAAGGAAATAAATTTTAAGTTCAATGTCAAAGCTTTTGTTATCCAACCCCTGCTTGCGGGTTTGGGCATGCTTTTAGTTATTCATTTAATATGCTCGCTCGCTCCAAATATGGTAGTGGTTCAATTGTTAGCCATTGCTTTGGGGTTCTTAGTATATTTGTTTATTCTGGTATTAAACGGAGGCATAAAACCAGAGGATCTCCAAAAAATTCCCTATTTAAATAGATTAAAATAATTAAAAACCAAAAGTGAAAACTTCTTCCTTAAGAGCTTTCAATCTGTCGTAATCGGTTAAATCTCCGTGCAAGGGAGTTATTGACACTGCTAAATCTTCAATAGCTTTTAAATCCGTTCCCTGTTCATTATCATGAGTAAAATCACCGCTAATCCAATAATACTCACGGCCATTTGGTGCTTTTCTGCTTTCAAAGGTATTATGATAAACCGATTTGCCCAATTTTGTTATTTGTACTCCTGTCCATTGACTTTGGTCTACAGCAGGAATATTTATATTTAAAAGGCTATGGAAAGAGCTAACAAACTCCCACTTTTCTTTAATTAATTGCCGGATAAACTTGGCCGCAGGCAAAAAATTACCGTATTCATAGCTGGCTAAGGAAACGGCTAGAGATGGGATGCCCAAAAGTATACCTTCCATGGCAGCGGCAACTGTACCTGAATAGAATATGTCCGTGCCTAAATTTGGTCCGTCATTAATTCCGGAAATAATCAAATCCGGCTTATGAGAAAGAATATTGCCCTCTACTGCCAGTTTGACACAATCGGTCGGAGTCCCGTTAACGACCAGGCCAAAATCTTTATTTCTATTTAATTTATGCGGGGTTACAAATAAAGGATGGAAAATGGTAATAGAACGTCCACAGGCCGAGCGTTGACCTTCCGGAGCAACTACATATATTTCATGTTCATCTTCTGTAGATAAAGTATTATAAAGAGTTTGAATACCCGGCGCAAAAAAACCATCGTCGTTGGTAAGTAGGATTCTCATAACTAATCTACCTCGTAAATTGTAATGCTCATACCGTCTTCGCTCTTAGTCAAACCAAACAGTAAATTTTGTGATTTTAAAGTTCTATTCAGAAAATCAACAATTTTATACAGTTGCGGATCATCATTAAAACGTTGGCTGGCAATTAATTTTAAATTTTCTTTCTTGCCTTGCCCTTTGTCATCTGCAAGCATACTTTGCTTTTCTGTTTGTTTTCCCATTGTAATCATTTCTTTCCTCAAGTTGATTTTCCCGTCTTTCTTAGTTTTTCCCCATTAACAGGGCAAATCCTTCCGCCCGGGTGGCCGCATTGGTTTGAAATAAACCTCTTACTGCCGAAGTTACAGTTTTGGAACCTGGTTTTTTTATTCCCCTAATAGTCATACACATATGTTCGGCCTCAATCACTACCAATACGCCTTGAGCATTAAGTTTTTTCTTGATAGTATCAGCTATTTGACTCGTCAATCTTTCCTGGAGTTGCGGTCGCTTGGCAAAATCTTCCGCTACCCGTGCCAATTTGGAAAGACCGGCGACTCTGCCGTTGTGCGGGATATAGGCTATATGAACCTGTCCATAGAATGGTAAAAGATGATGCTCACACATTGAATATAAAGGAATATCTTTCACTATAACCATTTCTTGATGATTTTCCGAAAATAATACATTCAAGTTTTCACTGGGATCAGTGCCAATTCCCGCGAAAGCTTCCTCATAAAACTTAGCTACCCGGCGCGGAGTATCCCTTAATCCTTCTCTATTAGGGTCTTCCCCAATTGCTTCTAATATGTCTCTTACTGCCTTTTCAATCTTTTCCAAATCAATTGCCATACTTAACCCCCAAAACTTTGCCGTTAACATTTAATTAGTAACATTATCAAGTATTTTATCACTGTTATTACTAT
>JAAYII010000202.1 GCA_012523535.1 Peptococcaceae bacterium | reverse complement strand
CTTTCCAGGGAAGTATTGAAAAGCTCAGCCACCAGAACACTGCCTATGGCATAAATAATAAACAGCCAATGAATTTTGGAAATGCGCAGTATAAAACCTACAACAATAACCAGCAAAGCGGCCAAAAAATGAAAACGCATATTCTTTTCCGTTTTCAGAGAGTAGATTATACCTCTGCAAGCTCTTTTTAAACTTTGCCCAAAGTTCATAACACCTTTGCCCGCTCTCTATAAGTTTTATCCGCTTTCCATATGTTCACTTGAACTTAACGGGGCAGGCCCAGTCTGATCATAACTTCTTCTTCTTTGCTTCTCATTATAGCCGCTTCTTCAGCCCTTTCATGATCAAAACCAAGCAAGTGCAAAACACCGTGCACGGCCAAATAGACCATTTCCCTACGAAAAGAATGCCCGAATTCCTCGGCCTGGGCACGAGCCCTTTCCACAGAGATTACTATATCGCCAAGAACCGGATCCTCATCCAGCACTGAATTGAACAGAATATCCGGTTCCCCTTCTCCTTTTTCCCGCAAAGCAAAAGACAAAACATCGGTTGGAGCATCCACTCCCCGATAGGCCTTATTTAAATCCCTAATTGTATCGTTATCTACCAAAAGCAAGCCGATCTCGGCATTTTCCGGACCGTCGCCAATATCCAGGGCCAGAGATATTCCTTCCCGCAGGAGCTTGCATAGCTCCTGCTGTTCGGCTTCACTGACGCTGGTCTCCTGCCAATTTATGTCCATTTCCATCTAATATTTTGCTCCTTTGTCACTATAAGTATATATGCTTTATTCTTATACTTTATTATTTTTTTGATCATCCTGCACTTTATTGTCTTGCTTATCTTGTATTTTATTGTTGTCCGTTTTGTCATTATCTTTTTCCATAATTATTTGCCCGTTATTTTGCCCGCTATCGCCATCTGCTTTGGTTTTATCTTTGTTTTTCTTAATTTCCTCTTCAGTTGTCTCCTGTTCTTTAGACATAGCCTCCACGGCAACTTTAAATTTGGGTGGTAATTCCGGATACTCTATCCTGGTATGGAAAATACCGCTTAATACTTTAACGAAAGCCGTGGAAATCTTATCCAAATCCCTAAAAGTGAGTTCACATTGATCAAGAAGACCCTCATCAAGCTTTTCTTTTATGATTTTGCGTACAAGGCCTTCGATTTTTCCGGGAGTGTTCTCCTTTTGAGAGCGGACTGCAGCCTCCACATTGTCGGCCAAAAGCACCAGCGCCGCTTCTTTGGATTGAGGCCGCTGGCCGTCATAACGAAAAGCTTCTTCCGGTACATTAGGGTTCTCTTCCAGAGCTTTATGATAAAAGTAAGAAACCAAACTGTTCCCATGATGTTGGGCGATGATATCCTGAATACTTTCCGGCAATTTATGCTCACGGGCTAATTCCAAACCGTCTTTGACATGGGAAATAAGGATGAGAGAACTTAAAGTCGGTGCTATCTTGTCATGAGGATTATCCTTGGCAAATTGATTCTCTATAAAAAAATATGGACGCTTTAATTTACCGATATCGTGATATAAGGCTCCAACCCGGACCAAAACTGAGTCGGCTTTAATCTCTTCCGCTGCAGTCTCCGCCAGGTTGCCGACCAAAACGCTATGGTGGTAAGTTCCCGGAGCTTCCATCAGCAACTCTTTAAGTAAAGGAGCATTGGGATTGGATAATTCCAGGAGCCTAACCGCGGAGGTAATGTTAAAGCCCGCCTCCAGCCAAGGCAAAGTACCCATTGTAAGTACTGAGGACAAAAAACCGTTGGCCAGAGCCAAGCCAAAGCCTGTTAGCCAGAAAGTAAGGCCGAGATCGAGAATTAAAGTTATGGCGCTTACCAAGGCGATATTAACCAGGGCAACAATCAAGCCTGCCCGGGCCAAATCCGAACGCTGGTCAAGTCTGGACACACTTTGAATCCCTACCAGACCGCTGAACAAGGCAAAAAGTCCGGCCATGGACCCGGAAGTGCCGGTAGTCGCCGGGTCAGCCATAGTGCCGGCAAAGATTCCCAAGATAATTCCGACCACAACGGCAATTCTTGCTCCCAGAAGTATAGTTACTGTCATGGTAGCCCAGGCAGCCGGGATAAGAATGGCTGTCAGATTATTTAAATCCGTGCTCTCGCTGATTTTAATTGCCAAGAAAGCTTTACCTATAGCCAGGGTAACAACCATAACAAGTCCCAACAAAACAAGGCGGTGCCATTTTTCAAATAGTTCGGGAGTTGTAAGGTAAAAGAAGCTGATGAGGATAATCATGGCAACCAAGACTTCAATGGCTATCCCCGCAGCAGGTTTCCAAGGAGAACTAATCTGAATCAAGCCATAGGCTTCCAATACCGAATAAATTCGGTCATCAACTATTTCACCGGGGCCCACTATTTTTTCATTTTTCCTGTATTCACGTATTTGGGGCTTGACCCTGGAGCTGGCTATATCTTTTAGTTTCTTCGTCTCTTCCTCATCTACGACCAGAGTGGGTTGGTTGACATTAATCTCTATAAAAGCCTCAACCAAGGTTTTCAGGGAATTATCCATATTATACTTTTCTACCTGTTGTTTCATCCTATCCTTTAGGTCGGACAATTCTTTTTCCTCTTTAGCCCCGCTGGTAGGATCCCCGGCCATGCCGATAATAATCCGGCTGGAAATTTGATTGGCTTGTTCAATTTCGTTATCAGTTAATTGCAATAATCTAATAAGAACCTCATCAGGCAATAAATTATAAGGGTCACTTTGCTTTAGTTCCGTGAGTTTCCCGGGCAAATCCGCTTCGGAATTCTTTTGTTGTTCCAGCAGTTGAAAAACTTGATCCAATTTAATTGATAATATGGAAATCTGAGTCTGATCAGCAGTATATACGGGTTCTACGGCATTGGCCGCTTCTTCCTGCAGCTCGCTATAAGTTGTTAAATCCTCAATACTTTTATCGTAAGGAGCAGTAATCAGTATGGGACTGGGCTGTCCCTTCTCCAGTTTCAATTTGGAAACAAAAAGACCGGAAGATAAAATTAAAGTAAAAAGCAAAAAGAATAAAAGAAAAACTAAGACCTTATAGACTAATTTAAAGCTTTTATAAGGTGCAATAGGAGTAAACATGTTTTTTATATTTTTATCCAAATCCATCATCCTTACCGGGCTATAAATCCTCTCTTTTTAAAGAATTGCCACCTTTTTGTTCATAAGCATGAATTATGCTTTGGACAAGCGGATTGCGCACAATGTCATCAACGGTAAAGTAATGGAAAGAAATCCCCGGTATCCCTTCCAAAATACGCTGCACTTCAATAAGTCCGGAATAATGCCCCTTCGGTAAATCCACCTGGGTGATATCACCCGTTACCACCGCCTTGGAACCAAAGCCCAAGCGGGTTAAAAACATTTTCATTTGTTCGGGAGAAGTATTTTGGGCCTCATCCAGAATTATGAAGGAGTCATCAAGGGTCCGGCCACGCATATAAGCTAAAGGAGCAATTTCAATTGTGTTTTTTTCAATATACCTGCTCGTAGTTTCTGGCCCCAACAAATCGAACAGGGCATCATACAAAGGCCTTAAATAAGGATTGACTTTCTCCTGCAGATCTCCCGGCAAAAATCCCAGTTTTTCACCGGCCTCCACTGCCGGCCTGGTCAGAACTATGCGGTTGACTTCCTTGGCCCGTAAAGCTTTGACAGCCATGACTACGGCCAAATAGGTCTTCCCCGTACCGGCAGGCCCGATACCGAAAACCAAAGATTCTTTTTCAATGGTTTTTATATATTTAGCCTGTCCCAAGGTCTTGGCCTTAATGGGCCTGCCCCGTTGGGTGGTGGCAATAACCTTGGAAAGGCTCTGGGTTAAATCTTGTTCATTACCTTCTTCAGTTTTGGAAACTACATAGCTTATATCGGTCAGCGTAAGGTTATTCCCTTTTCTGATCAGGGATAAAAGCTGTTCTATCACCGCTTGGGCCAGTTTGACCTGGCATTCTTCACCGGTTACCGTCATTTCATTGCCCCGAACAACAATCTGGCAGCCTAAGCGCTCTTCCAAAAAACGAAGATGAACATCTTCCAAACCCAAAAGACTTAAGGCCTCTTCGCTATTCTGGAGAAACAGTTTGGCTTCATGACGCAAGATTTTTCCCCCATTATCGCCGGTTATGCCGCTATTCTCGGTAGGTTGCCAATTCTTCGAAAGTTTCGATTTCAATTCTTATATGTTCCACTCCTTTTTCCGAAGAAAGAACCTTAACCCGATCCTGAAGAACCTTGGCGTCGGAAGGTATTTCTTTCTTCAACGCTTCCCTGGCTTGTTTTTCAGCAAGTTTTCTTGCTTCTTCTACTGTATAGGTTACTGTTACTTTATGGACTTCTTCATACCGTATCCTTATTATTTCGACAGGGAAACGCCAATTCCTCCAAGACGGCAGGGCATAACTTTGGCTTTCATTAATTGACATGGAAAAAGGACTATTTTGATTTGTTATCATTATTACTCGATCTTTGGTTTTTATACCCCAGCCGTGGGCTATTTTACCTGTTTTCTCTATTTTTTCCTCCTCCAAAGGAACTTTTTGCTCCATGCTGTACCACACTCGTCCCCGGACGAATCCCTTGGCTGCCGGAGCATCAACATTATTCTTAGAAACGATGTCGCTATTCATATCGAAACTGTATTCCGTCATACCTCCAGCTGCTTTAATCAACACCTGTCCTTTTTTCACCAATTGGCCTTCATGAACCATAGGCTGGCCCTGGATAACTATGATATCCTCCACATAACCGGTCTTGGCTGCCACCAGATCCCCTAGAAAAACAACTTTTTGCGGCAAAGTTTTCTCCACCACTCGGATTCTGATATTCGTTCCTCTCTCATCCATAGCCACCCAAGCCAAGCCATCCATGTTCTCCTGTAATTTTTTGCCTAATTCTTCCAGATCCAGTTTACTCTTCAAAACCCACTTTTTGACACCCAGTTTTTCAGCTTCCTCTAAAATCTGTTGATCGCTGAAACGCTCATTGCCTTCCACGCTAATAGAAATTACAAACTGGGAAAGTATGGTCAAGGCCGCAAAAATAATAAATATTCCTGCCAGCAGTCCCTTGCGCTTCTGCCAGCGACGGGCGACAAAAGGAAAACCGTATTTCGCCCTGATACTGAGTTTTATCCCGCTTTTTTTAGCCGCTTGGCGCAGGCGGCGAAAATCCCGGGTGGAAACTTCCGCCAGGAAACAAGCAGGAAGTTTACGAGCGTTGTAAAAAACAATTCCGGCCTTCAAAGCTGCATTAATAAATTGCGCCAGCCCTTCCCCTTCAACCCGAATATATACTCGGCCACGGTAGTAACGAAAAACTTTCTCAAACACCTTTTATCCCCCTCAGTTCTCCTCAAAGCTTAGTTGCTTAATCCACCCTTGAAGATGAACTTCGGTGGGCTGAACCGTTGTCAGGACAAATTCTTTACCGCGGACAACAACCTTGCCTTCGGAAGTGCTAAGGATGATTTCT
>JAAYII010000201.1 GCA_012523535.1 Peptococcaceae bacterium | reverse complement strand
TCTCAATATCCTGTCTCTATCCTTCACCAGATCTTCATCTATCTCAATTACCCCTATCCCGGCGGTGATTCCATGAATGTAAAGATGTGAATTTAAAGTGGCGGCAACGCTTTTACAAAAAGCTGTCAGTTCGTTTTTATCTTTATAACCTTTCACATAAAAGACAAACCGATCCTCGTATGTATTGAACAGGGTGCATTTTTCGTGACAAAAAGTCTTTAGAGAATCTGCGATTTTTTTGATCATGAACTGGTTATATTGAAATCCGTACCGCAGACTTAAGGCATGTAACGCGGACAAATTAATATACACCAGCCCCCTCTTTTCAGTCAAAGGCAGCGTGGCATCCCGGTCCAATACCCTTTCCAATACAGTACGATTATAAAGCCCCGTTAGCAAAACATGTTCACTGTTGTATTTCAATTCGGCTTCCATTTTCTTGCGTTCTGTAATGTCCGTAATGATGCACACATGATCCTCGTATTTTTCCTCCGAATCGCAGAAGGGTGCAACAAGCATATTGACCCAAACCTCTGATCCGTCCGGCTTGATAAAACGCTTTTCCAATGAATATTGATCGATTTTTCCCTTTTTGAACTGCTCGAAGTATTCCAAATCGGTATCAAGGTCTTCCGGATGGGTTATCTCCAGCCAGGTAATGTTTTGCAGTTCTTCTTTGCTACGCCCGAGAATCCGTTCATACATGGGGTTGATATTAATATCCGCGAATTCTTCATATCTGGTGTGCTTTTGGTTATTCATGATGGCTATCCCAACCGGGGCTTGCCTAAATACGTTGGAGTAGAATTTTTCTTTGACGCTCTGGGTGTTGATTTGTTTAATATATGCAGCATTTCTTTCTCTATAGGTTTCGATCAGGGTAACAACAATAAGAACACCTATATGGGAAATAATTCCGGGCAAAGTTTCGGTTGAATTATTTCTAACCAGAAATACGACTGTACCCAATAAACCGATGGAGTTCAGTAAAACGGAAACAATATAACCCGGTCTGTTATCTCTCATTACCAGGTATAAAGAAATGAACATCTGGATTTGAGTAATGATCCCTTTAATCGTTGATTTGTCAAGAACAAACGATTCTCTGTCCAAACCTCCATTTCCAAGAACAAATTGCAGGGTGGTAAGAATCAGATATATAAGAACACATGAAAATATGCTCATATAGCTGGCCTTTCTATCTACCCCCTCAGTTATGCCAAAGCTGTCCTTTTGGAGGATATGGTAGATTGCCAGAACGGGTATGAGCAAAATCACAGGTGCCAGCTGAGGAAACCCGGAATACAAACTGCATAGAACCACATCGGTTAAGGTTCCCAAAATAAAAGCAATTATTATGGTAAGACAAATCAGACGCGACTGTCTTTTTACGATTTCATCCGCTGATTGTTTGCCCCATTGATATATAAACACAAATCCCAAGGCGGTGAAGCCGATAAAGTAGACATAGAATATCCAATCCCAAATATTGTTTTCTACATCATTAATCCAACCATATTCTGTTAGCTGAAGATTATAGGGGTAAGGGTTTATTCCGCTTGGAACAGCAAAGGCCAATAATGTAATAAAAGCCGGGAAATACAAACATGCATAGAACCACCACTTCCTGGGAAAGAGTTTGCCCGTTATGATCAAAATAAAATGAAGTAGAATGGCGTAGGTTGTACCCCAACCGATTGCTGAAAACCGACGGAAAATTTCACATGTTGCGGCATTGGGGGCAATGGTTGACATAGCCATGCCTGCAGACCAAATGGTAATTGCAATCGTCAGAGCAAAAAACGCTCTATTGGGGGGAGCTTTACGATTGCCTTGCAATACAAAAATTCCACTGGCCAGCACAACTATGCCCGCAGCAAAAAACAGCAACGCAACTAACCAGTCACTATGCATTCTTTTTCCTTCTTTCGGTCAAATACAAAGACTCCTCTCCAATTAAACAAATATTATACTACATCATTTACTTTTATGGAGGAAAAGATTTATTAAATTAAAAGAATTTTCACTTTTATATAGTATCGAAAGAAAAAAATCCAAGCTTTAGAGGCAAAAAAAATTGCCGGTACCGGCAAAAAAGGCAAATGCACAATCCAAACAATCTTAAAGTCTACAATCTTTAAATTACTTTTTATTTTTTATTATACCTTCTTAATTTTATATACCCTAATAAACTCTCCTCGCTCCCGCATACCGTTGGCTCCAGTAAGGATTGCTCAAATAGGTTTCGATCACCCCCTGACTGGAGGAAGCGTTAATAAACATCCCGTTTCCGGAGTAAATTCCCACGTGATCGACAGTGCCTTTGCTGTTAATATCAAAGAAAACCAAATCTCCGGGCTGTAGCTGGCTGCGATCGACGGGAACACCCGTCTTATATTGATCCTGGCTGACCCTGGGTACCTGAATGCCGTACTGCCTGTAAACATAATAGACCAATCCCGAACAGTCAAATCCCCCTTCCGCCGGGCTTTCTCCGCCCCAGACATAGGGATAGCCGATTAAGGAACGGGCTGTAGCTATAATCCCTTCAGTAATGCGGGGCCTGTTGACTGCCATTTCTAACGCCCTGCTCGTAGCCGGTCCCACAATTCCGTCCGCTGCTAGCCCCCTGTCTCTTTGAAAGGCGATGACCGCCTCTCTGGTCCTGTTGCCAAAAATACCGTCAGCCGGACCGGGCTGGTAACCCAAGATGGTAAGATCAAGCTGCAGTTGCTTCACCTCTGGTCCTTTGGAACCAACTTTTAGATAAGTAACTCTTCCTACTCCCAGTGCCTGATTCAAGGCATTGGCAGTATTCGGCCCCACAATCCCGTCCGCCACAAGTCTGTTATCGGTCTGAAAAGCCATAACCGCAGCCCGCGTGCGCGATCCGAAAATACCGTCCGCAGTCCCCGGGCTATATCCCAGCTGCTGCAAGGAAAGCTGCAGGTCCTTTACATCCTGCCCGCTCATCCCGATTTTCAAAACCCGGGTATAATTAAAAGCCATACCTGTCACCTCCTTTTGAT
>JAAYII010000200.1 GCA_012523535.1 Peptococcaceae bacterium | reverse complement strand
TCAATAAACTTCAATACCCCCTCCCCCCTCCTTGCGCATATTGCTTTTTTTCAGAGAATAAAGTATTATAATGATAGCCAATCAATCTTATAATTAACTTAATTGAATAATACTCTGGGGATAGGTGAAATTCCTTACCGGCGGTAAAGCCCGCGAGCCTTAAGGTTGATTCGTCTTAAGGCTGATTCGTTGAAATTACGACGCCGACAGTTAAAGTCTGGATGGGAAGAGTAGAGTGCGTTATTTAAACAACACTTTGCCATATTGTTTTGTATATACCCGGAGTAATCCGGGTTTTTGTTTTCAAAATGTCTAATTGTTATATTTTCAATTTACCCATGGAAGATCAATTAATTTAAAAATTATAAAAATGATAAGGAGAACCCAGTGAAGGACATAGCAACTGACAAAAAATACATGCAAAGAGCTTTGGATCTTTCTCTACTGGCTGCTGGACGGACCAGTCCTAACCCACTAGTGGGCTGTGTTATTGTCAAGGACGGGGAGATTGTAGGTGAGGGATACCATTTGCGGGCAGGAACTCCCCATGCAGAAATTCATGCCTTACGAGCTGCCGGTAGCAAAGCCCAAGGCGCCGATGTCTATGTAACTTTGGAACCCTGCTCTCATTATGGCCGTACCCCGCCCTGCGCCGATGCCTTAATAAAGGCCGGGGTCAAGCGGGTATGCGTTGCCTTGACTGACCCAAATCCTTTGGTTAACGGACAAGGTCTAAGGAAACTGCAAGAAGCGGGAATTGTTGTTGAAACAGGGATTTTAGCTGATAAGGCTAATAAAATCAATGAAGCTTTTATTAAGGCTATTACTCAAAAAATGCCCTTTGTCCTTTACAAGTGTGCTATGACTTTGGACGGCAAAACGGCTGTTGCATCCGGAGATTCCAAATGGATCTCCTCCTTTGATGCCCGCAAATACGTTCATCATTTAAGGAATATCTACGACGTAATTATGGTCGGCAGCGGAACCGTTATTCAGGATGATCCTCTTCTTACCTGCCGCCATATTCAAGGAGGCAGAAATCCGGTAAGACTTATTGTCGATGCAACCCTCTCCCTACCATTAAACGCCAAGGTACTCAATCCCGACAATGGCCTCTGTATAATTGCCGCCAGCCGGGCTGCAAACCGCACTAAAATGGAACGTCTGCGAGCAATGGACAATGTCCAGGTCTGGCAGTATGACACAGAAAGATATGTGCCGCTATCCTCCCTGCTCCAGGATATTGTAGCCCATGGCTGGAACAGCATTCTTTTGGAAGGTGGCGGTACCTTGGCCGGTAAAATGTTGGCCGAAAAACTAATTGATAAAGTTGAATTCATTCTGGCCCCCAAGATTGCAGGCGAAGGTCCCTCACCTTTTACCAGCTTTAAGCTTGCTCAAATGTCCGAAGCCATTGGCTTATACAATTTAGAACTAAGTGAAATCGGAGAGGATTTTAAAATTTCGGGCTATATCAAATATTAAAGTTTTGGATGGAAGTGGTTAAGAGTTGTTTACCGGAATCATTGAAGAATTGGGAACCGTGCAAAAACTGGATGCTCTTAAAGATTCGGCCAGACTGACAATCAAAGCCAGCAAGGTATTGGAGCAAACCCAAATCGGGGACAGTATCGCTGTGAATGGGGTGTGTTTAACCGTCACCACCCTTTCGGCTAACACATTTACCGTAGATATAATGTATGAAACTCTGGTCAAAACAAATTTACAGCTACTAAAGCAAAACTCTCTCGTCAATCTGGAAAGGGCTTTGCAATTGCAAACTCGTTTGGGAGGCCACTTGGTAAGCGGTCATATAGATGGTATAGGAAAAATTTTAACCATTAACGATGTCGGAATTGCCAAAGTTTATAAAATCGCCGCTGACAGCACAATTACCGATTATTCAGTTCCAAAGGGTTCAATTGCTATCGACGGAATATCTTTAACGTTGATTGATGTGGAAAAAGATTATTTTACAGTCTCATTAATCCCCCATACCGCCCAGAACACTACTTTAGGTTATAAAGTCCCGGGTGATACCGTAAATATCGAGACTGACATTATTGGTAAATATATTGCAAAATTTATCCAAGCACAGAAGGAAATGAAAAAGGATATTTCCATTGATTTCTTAGCTGAACATGGCTTTATTTAACTGGGAAAAGGAGTGATTTCTTATGTCAACCGAACAAGATAAAGTATTCGATACCATTGAAGAAGCTATTGAAGACATTAAAGCCGGGAAAATGATTATTGTCGTGGACGACGAAGATCGCGAAAACGAAGGCGACCTGGTTATGGCCGCCGAAAAGGTTACCCCTGAGGCGATAACTTTTATGGCCACTTATGGCCGAGGACTGATATGTGTTCCCTTAACTGCAGAAAGGCTTAAATATTTAGAATTGGATCAAATGGTTAAGAACAATACCGATCCTCATTGTACCGCATTTACCGTCAGTGTAGATGCAATATCCTGCACTACAGGTATTTCCGCTTATGAGCGGGCCCACACCATTCAAGTATTAGTAAACCCCAACAGCAAACCGCAAGACCTACGCCGGCCAGGCCACATTTTTCCTCTACAAGCCAGAGAGGGTGGAGTATTAGTCAGGGCTGGTCATACCGAATGCTCGGTAGATCTGGCTCGGTTAGCCGGTTTAACTCCCGCCGGAGTACTCTGCGAAATAATGAAAGATGACGGCAATATGGCCAGGGTCCCAGATTTAATTGAATTTAAAAAGAAACATAATTTAAAAATGATTACCATCAAGGACCTTATCCATTACCGCCGCCGTTATGAAAAGCTTATTGAAATGACCGATAGTATTAATTTCCCAACTGAGTTTGGCTTTTTTAAGGCAATTGGTTACCGGAGCCTCATCGATAATAAAGAACATCTGGCTTTGATTAAAGGTGAAGTAGCCGACGGCCGTCCTGTGCTGGTCAGAGTTCACTCTGAATGCTTAACCGGAGATGTTTTCTTCTCCAGAAGATGCGATTGCCGAGATCAATTGACGGCATCTTTAAAGCAAATTGAACGGGAAGGACGTGGAGTACTCCTCTATATGCGCCAAGAAGGACGCGGAATCGGTCTCCTTAACAAACTCAAAGCATACAAACTGCAAGAAGAAGGTAAAGATACGGTGGAGGCCAATTTAGCCCTTGGTTTTCCCCCTGATTTGCGTGATTATGGAAAAGGAGCCCAAATTCTTTCCGATCTTGGCATTACTAAAGTCCGTCTTATGACCAATAATCCGAAAAAGATTATCGGTTTAGAAGGTTACGGGATCGAAGTGGTGGAAAGAGTCCCAATTGAAGTCCCACCTAAGCCTGAAAACCAGTGCTACCTTAACACAAAAAAAGATAAAATGGGGCATTTATTGACCAAGATCAAATGAATCGATTTTTTAAAAAGCCTAATTGAGAAAAATAAATTATTGACAAATAAAAATAATGAAAGGATTGTTGCCTGGTGAAGATTTATGAAGGTAAATTAATTGCCGAAGACTTAAAATTTGCCATTGTGGCAGGAAGATTTAACGAATTTATTACCAGCAAACTAATCAGCGGGGCACTGGATGCTTTAAAAAGACACGGTGTAAAAGAGGAAAATATTGAATTGGCTTGGGCTCCTGGAGCCTTTGAAATCCCGTTAGTGGCTAAAAAAATGGCGGCAAGGAAATGTTATGATGCGGTAATTTGCTTAGGAGCGGTTATCAGAGGAGCAACTCCTCATTTTGACCATGTTAGCAATGAAGTAACCAAAGGTATTGCCCAAGTCGGCCTGGAAACCGGTGTTCCCATAATTTTTGGCGTCCTGACAACCGATACGATTGAACAAGCAATTGAAAGGGCCGGCACAAAAGCAGGCAACAAAGGATTTGATGCCGCTATCTCAGCTATTGAAACAGCCAATTTGCTCAAACAACTGGGTTCATAATTACTGAAAACAATAAACATTAAGAAAAGAGTCAGGTTCGACGCAAAAAATTTTCAGTTCCTGACTCTTTTTGTCTGGGCTTTTACTTCCGCTTCCAACTTATCCTTATGCTCCCAACCCAATCATACTTTTTATCAACTTAGGTCATTCCTCCGTTTTTGCTAATCAATTTTCTAACCTGTGCTGATACTTTAGCGGCTTCGTGAGCCAACTGCATGTATTTGGTAACCAGCTCAGGATCGGAGACTTTGGTGGAAAAAGTCATAAATCCCGTTGCTGCGGTTGAGGCATCCTTTTCATAATCATATAACATATCCAGATCAGAAAAATTGCTCATATATTTCTCCCTTCTTATTGAACTAAATTGTTTTTCAAATACTACATGCTAAGTTTATCTTGAAAATAGTCAATAACGCCCTTCATAGCAGAAGCCTGTTTTTGGAAAAAGTCTTTTATTTCTTTATCTTGGGCCAGCTGACTGTATAACTGGCATTTACGCATAGTGACTTCGCTCTCAAAAATAGATCTGGAAATCATACCCTGGTCTAATATTTTTTTAATTTCTCCATTGCTATGCATAATAATTTGA
>JAAYII010000199.1 GCA_012523535.1 Peptococcaceae bacterium | reverse complement strand
TTATTATGCTCGCCGGGCTAATGGAGGGGTTGGACTTATCATAACCGAAGTTTGCTGTCCCGATCCTCTGGGACGAGTTATTCCCGGAGAAATTGAAATTACCAACATGAGCTTTATGCCGGGCTTAAGCCGAATCCCCCATGCCGTTCATTCCGGGGGTGCAAAAATATGCCTGCAATTGGCTCATGGAGGCTGTTTTGCCAGTGAAGCGGTAACCGGTCACCAACCGCTTTCCCCTTCCGGAGTAGGTACCATGCAATTACCGGATGATATACCTAGGGAGATGACCATCGAAGAAATAAAAGACAGCATAGAGAAGTTTGGAAGAGCGGCTGAGCGGGCTCGGCTCTGCGGGTTTGATGCAGTAGAGTTACATGGTGCCCACGGATATTTGCCCTTGCAATTCCTTTCCGGTTACACTAATAGGAGAACGGACGAATATGGAGGCAGTTTGAGAAACCGGGCCCGATTCGCTCTGGAATGCATCCGGGCCATAAAAAAATATGCCGGCAGAGATTTCCCATTAATCTACCGTTTAAGTGCGGAGGAAGATGTACCTAACGGTTTGACCGTGGAAGAGGCCTGTACTTTTGCCAAATGGGCGGAGGAAGAAGGCGTGGACGCCATTCATGTGTCGGCCGGAACTTGGGACTCCAGGTTGGAAACATATTTTAAAGTCATGGAGGGCAAAGAATCGCCGGAAGGCAAGAATCTAAGCAAAGGTGTGGCAACTTCTATGTGGGTGCCTCCCAACTATACTCCCAGAGGTTCCCTGGCCCACTTGGCTGCAGCCGTTAAAAAAGTTGTGAATGTGCCGGTTATTGCCGTATGCGGTATAACTCCGGAAATGGGCAATGAAATCTTAAAGAAAAAAGAAGCCGACTTTATTGCTATTGGGCGCCAAATAATTGCAGATCCGGATTACGCAGCCAAAATTGCCATCGGCGAACCTGAGACCATCCGGCGCTGTCTGCGCTGTAATGAATGCCTGGGGGAAGTGATGCGTAGTTGCGGTATTTCTTGCGCCGTAAACCCTGAAGCCGGTAAAGAATATGAGAGTTTTACCCGGGTTACGCCTCCGACGAACAAGAAAAAGGTAGCCGTTATAGGAGCGGGTCCGGCAGGGATGCAGGCTACATTGACAGCCGCTGAACGTGGACATGAGGTCACTTTGTTTGAGAAAAATGATAGATTGGGCGGAGCTTTATATTATGTGAGCATTCCTGATTTCAAACTGGATTACCGGGATTATACCAATTATATGATCAATGCCGTGCAAAAATGTGGGGCGACCATAAAGACGGGAACCGAGGTAACTGTGGATACCATTAAAAACGGTGACTTTGATGTGGTAATTGTGGCTACGGGAGCTTCCACCTTTAGACCAAATATTAAAGGCGCCGATGATCCTGCGGTACTTGATCCTTTGGATGTACTCGACGGCAAAATCCCTGAGGGCAAGGATATAATTGTCTGTGGAGCCGGTCTGGTAGGCTGTGAAGTAGCTATGTTTCTAGCCGAGGAAGGCAAAAATGTAATCATGCTCGACTTGCTCCCGGATGTGGCACCGGATATGCCCATTTATACCAAATGGGTATTGA
>JAAYII010000019.1 GCA_012523535.1 Peptococcaceae bacterium | reverse complement strand
CCAGGGATGCAGCGCGCAATTTGGCTAAAGAATATGTTTTGTCGGTGGAATCATTAAAAGCCAATGATTGGGTAATTTATTGGCATGTTTATTTTCCGGCTTGTTTACCTGCCATTCTTACTTCTTTGCGGATTGGGCTGGGTACTGCGTTGGCTGTTTTATTCCTAGTGGAAACCTACGCCACCAGAGAAGGAATCGGTTTTTTTATTATGGATTCTTGGAGCAGTTTGGCCTATGACAAAATGTTTGCCGGAATTATCGTCATGGGGTTGATGGGGTTTGTCCTTTATTTGCTTTTGGACGGCTGTGAGAGAGTCTTTTGTCGCTGGGTTAACAGCTAAGGAAAATTCAGAAGGAGGTTACAATATGAATTTAAGCAGAAAGTATCTGGGTTTTTTATTTGGCAGTATTCTCTTCTTAGGCTTGCTCACCGGCTGCAGCGGAACCAACAATGTCGATGCAAGCTCCGCAAAGCTTAAAATTGGTTCTCTGCCTATTGAAGATAACTTAGTGATTTTAGTAGCCGAACAAAACGGTTATTTTACCGAAGAAAATTTGGAAGTAGAATTAATCCCGTTTCAGAGTCCTGTTGAAAGCCAGAGCGCTTTTCAGTCCGGTGAACTGGACGGCATGGTTACCGACATGTTGATCGCGGCAATGTTAAAAGGCTCCGGCGAGAAACTAAAAGTAACCTCTTTGACTTTAGGAGCTACTCCTCAGGAAGGGCGCTTTGCCATAGTGGCCGCTCCGAATAGTTCATTGGAAAAGGTGAGTGACTTAAAAGGCAAAACCATTGGGATTTCCAGCAATTCCATTATTGAATATGTAACGGACGGTTTGTTAACTGAAGGGGGAGTAAATCCAAATGAAGTCCAAAAAACTGTTGTAGCCAAAATACCGGTCCGTTTGGAAATGCTGCTTAATAATCAGATTGATGCGATTACTGTTCCCGATCCATATATTACATATACCGTTGCTCAAGGGGCTAAAATAGTTGCCGAAGATACACAAGGCAAAAATCTTTCTCAAGCCGTTATTATTATGACTGAAAAAGCATTAAGTGAGAAAAATGATGCCCTTATACGTTTTTATAAAGCCTATGCTAAAGCGGTTAGGGAACTGAACCGGGTGCCGGAGAAGTATAAGGAGCTATTAGTTGAAAACGCCAATATTCCCGAGAGTATAGCGGACGAGTACCAAATCCAGCGTTATCCTGAACCCCAGCTTCCGGCCGCCCAAGAAGTGGAAGCGATATTTGCTTGGTTGAAGCAGAAAGACCTTCTAAAAACAGAAGTGAGTTACGAAGATTTTGTGCAGAAAGGTTTATACTAAGGAGAAATAATGTTCTTTGTATTATAGATCATAATAAAGAGCAAATTCCTGAGGATGTGGACACTTGTTAAAGTTTCGCACTTCCTCTCTTTTTTTCTCGAGCCAGATTTCAATTAGTTTTTTTGGAAAAACTCCGCCTTTTAACAAGAATTCATGATCTTCTTCTAAAGCGTCCAAAGCTTGATCCAATGAATAGGGCAAGGGTTGAATTTTCTTCTGTTCTTCCGGTGATAATTTGTACAAATTTACATCATAGGGTCCAAATCCCAACTTGGTCGGATCCATTTTTTGTTCTATTCCGTCCAGCCCGGCCATAAGTATGGCAGCATAAGCATAGTAGGGATTACAAGTTGCATCCGGGTTTCTAATTTCAAAACGTTTTTGGTGTGGTAAGCGAGCGTAATCGGGAATGCGGATAACCGCACTGCGATTGGCAGTAGCAAAGCAGATGCTTACAGGTGCTTCGTAGCCTGGTACCAGCCTTTTATAGGAGTTTGTACTGGGATTGGTTAAAGCGCATAAAGCTCGTGCATGTTTTAGTAAACCGCCAATAAAATATAATGCTGTTGAGCTTAAACCGGAATAACCGTTGGCATCATAGAAAATCGGCGTGCCGTTTTTGAAAAGGTGCATATGGACATGCATGCCGTTTCCGGCTTCTCCCAATAAGGGTTTGGGCATAAAAGTGGCGGTTTTTCCGGCATTAAAAGCAGCATTTTTAACAATATATTTTATCATCATCGTATTATCTGCCATCTTAAGCATAGGACCGGATTCCACTTCGATTTCCAATTGCCCCGGACCACCGACTTCATGATGGTGGTATTTTACTTGGATTCCTCTTTCCTCTAAGAGAAGGCACATTTCGCTTCTAAGATTATAGAGGATATCCATGGGTAAAGACATGTGATAGCCGCCTTTTAAAGGAACTTTATAACCCAAGTTGTGTTCAGCTTGGCTGCTGTTCCATTCAGCTTGTTGGGCATCAATTTTATAACTGCATTCATTGGGCTTTGTCTGATAACTTACATGATCGAAAACATAGAATTCGAATTCAGGGCCAATCCTCATTTCATCGGCAATCCCGGTAGATTTCATATAATCTTCAGCAAGTTTTGCTACATTTCTCGGATATTGATCAAAAGGCCTTGGAGTATCATCAATAACAAACACGTCACCGATCATGGAAATTGTTGCTACCTGAGCAAATGGTTCTAGAACTGCCGTTTGCAAATCGGGAATAAACACCATATCGCTTTTTTCGACTGGTGCAAAACCGTAATTTGAACCATCAAAGCCAATGCCGTTTTTCAAGGTTTCTTCGTTAAACCGTTCGGCAGGTATGGTCAAATGGCGCCAACGCCCAAACAAGTCAATCATTTTAAAATCAATCATTTTAATCTCTTTTTCCTGACAAAATTGCTTAAGTTGTTCCAAAGTACTGAACATAAAATGTGCACTCCTTCTTAATATCTTGTGGGAATAAAAGTATATTATGCTTTGTAACAAAGCTTTATAATAAATAGCAATATTAACCGCAATAGAATATCAATATAACCCCTGACAAAAAAAACCAAACTAAAATGTTAAGAAACACATAGAATAAAAATTAATAACGCCAATAATTATATCATAAAAATTTTTCTCTTACAGAAATTTTTGTGTACTTCATTGAAAAATGCTTAGAACTAAGCTTGAGGAAATTGGGTATAATAATGCAAAAGTTTATTGGCATAAAAAACTGTAACCTGGTTTCATATCAGCTTGACAATAAAAAATGCACCGTATATAATAAGTATATACCCCCACGGGGTAATCGAAAGGTTTGGCATAAAATGGAGTTTGGTAGATATGGAGACCGATAGGCTAACGAAAAACAATATTTTGGTTAGGTTAAAAAGAATTGAGGGACAGGTAAAAGGCCTTCAACGTATGATAAATGAAGGCAAATGCTGTGACGAAATTCTGATTCAAGTGGCGGCTGTCAGAGCTGCAATTAATAAAGTCGGGATTCTGATCTTTGAAGAACATTCCAAGACTTGCTTAAAAGACGCTTTAAAAGATGATAACGAACAAGCTTTAACTAATCTTATTGAAGTTCTTAACAAATTTGTTAAATAGAAATTTGGGAGGGTTTTATAATGGCAGGAGAAAATCTTAAAACATTTACAGCGCAAAATTGGGAATCCGAGGTTTTAAAAGCAGATCAACCGGTTTTAGTGGATTTTTGGGCCGCATGGTGTGGGCCTTGTCGTATGATTGGTCCAATTGTGGAAGAGCTGGCTGATCACTATGCTGGGAAAATAAAAGTCGGTAAGTTAAATGTGGATGAAGAGTCCGAAATTGCCGGTCAGTACGGAATTATGAGTATTCCTACGCTGCTATTATTTAAAAACGGTCAAGTGGCGGAAAAAGTTGTGGGATTTAGAAGTAAACAAGATTTAATAAAATTGGTTGATGCCAAAATTTGAATTCTTATTGAAAGGCGCCTCTGAAATAAGGGGCGCTTTTTTAAAACAATTTTAAAACGCTAACCTTAGAAGCAATTGAAGTTATTAGCCGATAAATATAATATAAAAGAAAATATATTTTTTTTGGAAGGTTTGCTCTTATGCAGGTCAATAACAATGTTCCTTCGGTTAGGCTGACTCAAGCCCAGGGCTTACCTGCTTTGAAAATCGGACAATACATTAGGGTGGAAATTATCGCCAAAAACGGCAGCGGCCAAGGTGTAATATCCATGGCCGGCAAATATTTTCCAGCACAACTTGAAACCAATGTTCGTGTCGGCGATAAATTTTGGGCCTCAGTCCGTGAGTTTAACCAAAACAGCATTATTT
>JAAYII010000198.1 GCA_012523535.1 Peptococcaceae bacterium | reverse complement strand
TTTTTCTCCCGGGCTATTTTCTCCAGTTCAGGCCGCTGGGAACCGTCGCCCACCAGGAGGAAGAAGATATCCTCTTTTTTTTCCAGTATGGCCGCCGCTTCCAAAGCGACCTCCAGGCCATGGGCGTAACCCATGGTGCCTGCATAGAGAATGATAAATTTATCTTTAAGGCCTAGGCTTTCCTCCAGTTCCCGGTCCCTTTCCCTGGGTCGAAACAATTCGGTATCCACTCCGTTGGGCAGCCAGAGAATATCCTCGGCCGGGATACCCTTTTTTATAATCCCTTGAACGATTCCCTGGGATTGGGCGGAAAGCTTTTTGGCCTTGCGGTAAAAAAGTTTTTCCAACCATTCGCAATAGGAGATCAGGGTTTTATTGGTTACAAGTCCGAGCTGGACAGCGGACTCCGGCCACAGGTCGGCTACGTTGAAGATATAAGGGGCTCTTTTAAGCCAAGAAGCGATAATGGCCGTAAAGCCGATAAATAAAGGCGGAGACTCCACTACAATCAGGTCCTGGGGACCGGAGCGCATGATGCCGTAAAGAGAAGAAAATACGAAGGAAAAATAGTTTAGAAGGCGCAGCCAGAAACGGCCCCGGCGAACCGGGTAAATCCAAGTCCTTAAGACTTTGATTCCTTCCATGTCTTCTTTAAGGAAAAACTTTCCCCGGTATTCCGGCGGGATAATTCCCTCGGGATGATTGGGGAAAGCCGTGACAACCGTAACTTCATGGCCTTCTCTCTTCAGTCCTTTGGCCAGTTCCCAAAGGCGAACTTGGGCCGCCCCTTTCTCCGGCCGGAAATATTGGGTAAGAAGCAATATACGCATAGGAAGCTCCTTTGTTATTCAAGGCGTTTGTAAATTTTCAGCAGTACTTCTTCCATCTTGCCCCAGTTGTATTCTTCCCGTACGGCCATGATGCCATTCCGCCCCATTTCCTCGCAGAGCCGGGGATCGGAAAGCAGGATACCGATAGCCTTGGCAATTTCCTCCGGTTTGGTAGGGTCGACAATTATCCCGCTATTGTAGGGCAATAAAAAACGCTGAATGGGAGGCAGGTTGCTGCCTACCACCGGAAGGCCGCAGCTCATATATTCAAACAGCTTGGTAGGGATGTTTTTGTAAAACTTGGGCACAGGCATCAGGGTGACAAGGCCTATTTTAGATTTGCGGATATAATGCTCAACCTCGGAATGGGGGACTCTCCCTGTAAACTCTATATGGTCCTGCAAATTATTCTCGGCAATATATTTGTCCACTATTTCTTTGCCCAGGGTATCGTTAAAAGCCCCCACAAAAACCATTTTTATGTCCGGGAACTTATCCCTTAGGATTTTAATGGCCTGGACGGCGTGATAAACGCCTCTTTCCAGCGTAATATCCCCCTGGTAGATAACATCGTATTCTTTGTTCCGGTCCGGTGAACTTTCCGGGCCCGGTTCATTTACGTTCTCCGGCTCGGATATTTTTTCCGGGTCCGGCGCCGTTTGTTCCAGTCCGGGGGTAAATTCGGTAAAGTTATAGATTATATCAACCCGTTCGTTGTAGGGTTTAAATCTCTCTTTGGTAGCATCATCCGCCGTGATGATCTGGTCAGATTTTTTGGCATAATAGATTTCCAATTTGTCCACGGCAAAGACAATCAAGGGTTTGATAAATTTAGGAAATTTCCTGGACCGCCTCATCATGTCCGGGTAATGCTCATGAACATCATAAATAAGCTTGCAATGGGGCAGTTTTCTTTTGATTTTCATGACTTTGAAGATCAGTTCATAGTCATGGAAATGATAGACGTCGGCACCTATTTCAATGGCTTTTTTGACAATTTTGCTCCCCAATTTAAAGCGATGCCAGATGGAATAGGTTTTGCTGGGATCGCCCACCCCAATGATCCTGATGCCCTGTTCTATTCTCTCACCGCAGTCATCCGGCACAATCAGGGTAATATCTTCATAAGCTTTTTTCAGGGACAGGGTTTCTTTGTAAAAGATCCTCCCGTCCAGGGCCGGATGGCCGGTTGTTAGAATGCAAATTTTCAAGTCAGATCCTCCCTAACCGCAACCTTAGATTTTGTAGATCTTCTCGCGCATTTTTTTGACGTTCTTGGTAGCGTTACGGGTATCCACAACAAGCTGGGCATGCTCCACAACAAAATCATAATCGATAATGCTGTGGTCGGTGATGATTACTACGCAATCGGACGCAGCCAGTTGCTCCGGCGTTAATTGGGTATTTTCAAGGCGCACGCTGCAGCCGCCATGGGGTTCGATAACCGGCACATAGGGGTCATGGTAAGAGATTTTCGCCCCTGCACGAAGCAGTTGTTCAATAATGGCAAGTGCCGGTGATTCCCTGACATCATCGATATCTTTTTTATAGGCCACGCCCAAGACAAGAATATTGGCATCCTTGACGGATTTGTTATGGTCGTTTAAGGCCCGGTATATTTTGTTGATCACATAACGGGAAACTTCCACGTTAATCTCCCAGGCCAGGTCAATAAAACGGGTATGGAAATCATATTCCCGGGCTTTCCAAGTGAGATAAAAGGGGTCGATGGGGATGCAATGGCCGCCCACACCGGGACCCGGATAAAAGGTATGGAAGCCGAAGGGCTTGGTGGAAGCCGCTTCTATAATTTCCCAAACATCCAAGCCCATGCGGTCGCACAGCATCATCAACTCGTTAACCAGGGCTATGTTGATGGCCCGGTAGGTGTTTTCAAATACTTTGGTCAGTTCGGCAGCCGCCGGAGAGCTGACGGGCACCACATGCACGATGGTCTGGGCATATAGGGTATAAGCGATTTCCAAGCAATAGGGGGTAACCCCTCCCACCACTTTGCTGGTATTTTTAGTGTTAAAACGCTTATTGCCGGGATCCACCCTTTCCGGGGAAAAGGCCAAAAAGAAATCCTTTCCCACTTTAAGCCCCGTCTTTTCCAGCATGGGCAAGACAACTTCCTGGGTGGTTCCGGGATAGGTGGTGCTTTCCAAAGTTACAAGCTGACCGGCACGCAGGCATTTGGATATCTCCTCGGCCGAAGCTTTGATATAGGAGATATCCGGATCGCGGGTAGCCGTGAGCGGAGTGGGAACGCAAATAATAATCACGTCGCATTCCCTTAAACGGTCAAAATCGGTGGTAGCGCTTAAAGTTTTATTGGCTACCAATTCTTTCAGTTCTTCGTCTTTAACGTCCCGGATATAGTTTTCGCCGGCATTGATTTTAGCCGTTTTCTCGGGATTAATATCAAAACCGAGGACCGTAAAACCAACCTTGGCTTTTTCCACTGCCAAAGGAAGACCCACATAGCCCAAACCGATAACCCCGATCAAGGCGGTATGGTCTTCAATCTTCTTTTTCAAATTAAATGCTATGGTGTCCTCAGCGGTAATCACCGGATTAATTTCCAGCATAGGTTTCCTCCTTATATTCTTCCCCTGTAGCTTCTAATATTCCTGGATTCATGCGCACTGTTTTTCAATAGCCAGCAACCGGTAATAGCGGCAATCAGTATTCAGGTCCGGTTGCCCTGAACCCTGGTATCAAGGTGCGGATCAGGTCTTCTATTTCATCCTTTTTCAGGTAACTTCCTTGCCGGCGGATTGTTTCCAAGGTCTCGGCCAGCGCGGAGCTGTCAATGTTATTGGGTTTGGCCACGAAGATCCGTTTATGTTTGGTGGCCGTGGTCCCTTCCTCCTGGGTCAGGAGTTCTTCATGGAGCTTTTCACCCGGCCGGATACCGGTAAAGACAATTTTAATATCTTTATCGGGTTCCAGGCCGGAAAGCCTGATTAAATCACGGGCCAAATTAACGATTTTTACGGGTTTGCCCATGTCAAGGATAAATATTTCCCCGCCTTTGGCCATGGCACCGGCCTGGATAACCAGTTGGCTGGCTTCAGGTATGGTCATAAAAAAGCGGGTCATTCTGGGATCGGTTACTGTGACCGGGCCCCCGGCGCTGATCTGTTTTTTGAAGATCGGTATTACGCTGCCCCGGCTGCCCAAAACATTGCCGAAACGGACGGCTACGAACCTGGTAGCGGATTTCTTGTCAAAATCCTGAATTACCATCTCGGCAATCCTTTTGGAGGCACCCATGATGCTGGTGGGATTGACCGCTTTATCCGTAGAAACCAGGACAAAGGTTTTGACGCCTGATTTGTCGGCTGCCGCCGCCAGGTTATAGGTTCCAAGAACATTGTTTTTCAGAGCTTCTTCAGGGTTGCCTTCCATTAAAGGCACATGCTTATGGGCCGCGGCATGAAAGACAACCTGGGGTTTATATTTGGCAAAGACCAGATCCACTTTTTCCGCATCTTTAATATCCAAAATTTCAGCTACGATAGGATGGTCTTTGAGTTCTTGCTCGATTTCAAAGATAGGGTTTTCTCCATGGCCCACCAGGATAAGTTTGGCCGGAGAAAAGTTGACAATTTGCCGGCAGAGTTCGGAACCGATGGATCCTCCCGCTCCGGTAACCAGGATTACCTGATCTTTCAAGTAGCCCGCTACTTCTTCCAGGTCGACGGACACGGGGTCCCGTCCCAAAAGGTCTTCCACCTGGACTTCCCGTATGGGGCTTACGGTTATTTTGCCGCTTAAAATGTCATAGACTCCCGGCATTATTTTCAGGGAAGCGGCTTTGGTTTCTTTGCAGATCTCCACAATTTCCCTGATCGTATCCCCGGAAGCGGAGGGAATGGCGATTATTATTTCATCAATTCCATATTTTTCAACCACTTCGGGTATGTCTTGGCGGGAACCGAGAACAGGAAAACCCTGTACTTGCAGATTAATTTTTTCCTTGCTGTCATCGATAAAGCCTACCGGCATTCCTTCCTGGAAATCCCTGTTTTTCAGTTCTCTTAAAGCCAATACTCCGGCATCGCCGGCCCCGATAATCAGTATTTTCTTTTCAGGCTTATTGCGAACAGAAAAAATGGTGTTCTCCTGCCTCACACGCTGAAAGAAACGGAGACCACCTACCAGGACGATGGTAAGCAGCAAAAAGAGGACGCTTACCGTATGGGGAAGGCGTTTGGGAGCAATAAAATACACTAATGAAACTGTTATGGCCGCGCCTACCGTTACGGCATATACAATGGAAAGCAATTCCCTTATGCTGGCATACCGCCAAATATTCTTATATAAGCCAAACAAATAAAAGACCAAAAGCAACACTATAGTTGCTATGATGGAAGCCAGTTTAATTGTGTCGAAATATTCTACAGGCAGGGTTTCTTCGGAAAAACGGATATAAAAACTGCCGAATAAAGCCAAATTTATTAAAACGGCGTCAGCCAACATAAAAAACAGGGTGCGTATGGGATGTGACACTAATTTTTTCCGTCCCTTCCGGACAAATGTAGTTTATTGTATAACAGTTTACTACTTTTTTTTTAAATTGACAATTAAATAAATTGGCATTAAGGGCGGATAAGGCCAAATAAACGGGAAAAAAAGTGGGACATCAGGACCGTCCCTTTGCCCCACTTGTTTCGTCGAGGAGATATCTCATTTTGAGGATGCTCCTGTCGGAAATTGCCCCTTGGTCGCCGATAACCTTAAGTTCTATGGCTGTATCGCTCTTGGCGGCCAAGGACTCAAAATATTTTTCTGTATAAGATCCCACTGTTGGCCCTTGAGGCGGTATAAGCAGTAGCGGCATATTTTGACTGGCTGCCAAAGCGGCGCCGGTCAAGGTATCGGGATAAGCTTTGCCGTTAACTACATACATCTCAGTAAACTCAGGATAAAAGGCATCCAAGATATGGGCTGAAGTTTCATACCTGTTGTTACCCTGGAAACGCTGGATTTGATCTTCGGCCAGGCCCGCTGCCTCGGCAATTTGCCCGATTACTTGCTCGGAAACTGCTTCTGTTCCTCCGGCCACATACACGGTTTCAGGTCCAAATTGAGTCAAGGCGTTGGCCGTGGCTGCCGGCAGGTTAGCCTGCTCCACCAGCAAGAGCGGGCAGCCTTTGGCCGCTGCGGCGGAAGCAAGGCTTACTATATCGGATAGTTTATTGGCATTGGCAAGGGCCACCCCGCTCGCTTTTTCTTCGCCCTCAAAGAAAAGGGAAGCGACTTGGGCCGCAGTTTCATATTTGTCGCCGCCGGCTATCCTTTCAATATCCTGTGTCCAGTAAAGTGTTTCTCTGATTTGTTGCTCCGCGTGAGCTGAAATTGCATTTTCCCCGCCCATGATAATAGCTCTTAAGGGTTTAAGATTCAATAGTGACTGTTTGACCCTGGCATCCAATTCAGCCTGGGAATTGAGCAAAAGCGGAGCTTTATATTTCCAAGCCAGGCTTACTCCGGCCAAAGCATCGGAGAAATCCCGATCGTTGGCTATCACCACTGTGGTGCAACCATAGGGCCAGCCTTCGTCCGCGATTCTGAGTGCGGTGTCAATGCGGTCACAGCCGTAAATTCTGGGAACGGCTGAAAGCAGTTTGTCTTCCTGGCTTCTGGACATAGTCGGCAAGCCCGAAGCAAAAGCGGCATAGTGCACCGGTTGCGGAGTCTGCCAGCTCACAGATTTGGACGGAACACCGCTTTTAGGAATTTGGGATTTAGGTATGGGGGTAACTTGAACAGGGTTAACCACCCCTTTAATATATTCGCTGTTCATAAGCTTATAAATCTGATCCTGAAAAGGTGTCCGGCCGTAAGCCTCGGCCACATGGGGATTGTTGTAAGAATCCCAGCGATGGTAAGCCCAAATGGCAAAGTACCAGTTCTCAAGTTTGGCCGGGTCACCGTCTCCGATCCGCGGCGTTGCGTCCCACTTGGCTTTGAGTATGTCTGCTCCATAGGCTATATTATAGGCAATATCGTATTTCAGCCTCTGGACGACTTGCGGATCTTTGGGAGGGCAGACCTGCATTATCCCAAGATAGTATTTCCCTACGGGCTGACCGTTGGCATAGAATTGCTGCCAGTGTGACTCGTGATAAGCTATGGCTTTTAAGATTTCCGCAGGGACTTTTTTCTCCTGGGCCACCCGGTCGAAAATCTTGGCTATCTCTTCCACGGGCGGGTTTTGTCCTGCCATGGCAGGGGCAGGAGTTAAGGGTAAAATCAAACAAATTGTCAGGACAACAGCCAAAAGAATTCTGGCCGTTGCCTTAGTCTTATGGTTCAAAACTGTTTTCCTCCTTATCGATTGCGAAAACGGCAAAAAGCAATTTGCGGTTGTAAGCTTATTGACGGCAATAAGCCAATTAATAAGCCGATTCTTGGAATATTTTAATATGTTTGCCTGGTAAATTTTGCGTCGTATAAGTTTAGCTCGTTTTCCCTAACAGGTTTTTGATTCTGTCCACCGTTTTCTCAGAGATAGTGGCCTCTCCCCCGATAATTCTTACTTGGACGGAGGAAGGCAATTGTGTAAGGTAATTTTCAGTGGGACCGTTTATAGTATAGCCTTGCTGCGAGACCAGCAAAAGACAGGCATTCCTGGAAGCCGCCCAAGCACCGGCCGCCAGAGGTTCGAGAAAGTCCCGGCCTGTAGCCAGGTATAATTCATAAGCGGCTGGATAAAAAGCTTGAGCTATTTTTACCGAAGTTTCATAGCGGTCGCTGCCCGCCAAACGGGTAATGTTGCCGGAGTTAAGATTTAACACTGTTTTCAGTTGTTCCACGACTTGCGGAGCAACGGCCGCTTCACCGCCGGCAACATAGATACGCGAAGGTTTAAGTTCTTGAAGGACTTTTTTCGTGGCCTCCGGCAAACCCTTGGCTGTTGAAAGGACAAGGGGTATGCCCCTGGCCGCGGCGGCTGACGCCAGACTTAAGGCGTCGGGATAATCCAATCCGGTGGCTATGACCGCTTCCTGTTGGCCCGCAAAATTTTGGGCTATCAGGGCTGCCGTTTGGTAGCGGTCAGCGCCGGCAATTCTGGTGATGTCCTTTGTCCAGGTGAGGGTCTCTTTTAGCTTGGCCAGGACAGCGGGGCTTATGGCCTGCTCCCCGCCCAGGACTATAACTTTCCTGGGTTTCAGGGTATTCAGAACATCAATGACCCTTTGATCCAGCCGGTTAGGTTCGGTACAAAGGATAGGAGCATTATATTTGCAAGCCAGAGGTACACCGGCCAAGGCGTCGGGGAAATTATCGGAGCGGGTCAAAATTACGATGTCGCTTCCATTGGGCCAGCCGGTTAAAGCGATTTGATTAACGGTCTCTATCCTATCCTGGCCGGAGATGCGAACAATTGAAGGCTGCCCTTCTCCCCGGCTGGGGTCGGACCCGGTCCCGACATGCAAATCCCCAAGATGATAGGGTTCCGGGGTACTCCAGACTTGATTCTTGTCCGGCAGGTAATCCAAAGGCAAAAGAGCCGGGTCAATGGGGGTAATCGGTACGGGAGTAGCCAGTCCTTGTTTGGTATAGTCCGTAGCCGCCAATTTCAGTACTTTGTCCTGATAGGCCTCCTGGCCGAGAAGGGCGGCGTTGTTGGGATTATTCTTTACCGACCAGCTATTGTAGGCCCAAATGGCAAAATACCAGTTTTCCAGCTTGTTGCGGTCCCCGTCTCCGATTTTGGGGGTGAATTCCCACTTTTGATTAAGGATATCCGCCCCGCGGGATATGTTGTAATCGATGTCGTATTTAAGCCTCTCCACTTCTTCCGTATTGGAAGCGTCGTAGCTGGCAACTTGCATAATCCCTATGGCCGGATTGTACTTAGGATCGGACGGCATGCTGATAACCACGTTGCCGTTAGCATCAAACTGTCTCCAACTGGATTCTTTAAAGGCAATGGCTTTTAGTATAACACTGGGAATATTTTTTTGCCTGGCAATGGTTTCCAATTTGCGAGCTATTTCTTGCTTGGAAGGATTTTCATACTTCTGCTCCTGCTCTCCCAAGGCCTGTTCCTGGTCTCCCAAGGCCGGGACGGAACTTGAAGACAATAAGACCAAGACAGCCAAAAGCACAGTCAGCAGACTTTTCCTCCCAATAAAGAGACTATTCTTATGGGCAAGCATCTTTTTCAACACGGCAATTCCCCATTTACCCTTATACAAGAAACAACTCGGGATCGAACTCCCAAGTATAAATTTCAAGTATAAATCTCAGGTTTAAGTTTTCAAAGTGAAAATACCCGAGTTTTTAATATTCGCTGTTTTTCTTCGAATTCCTGCTTGAAATTACTGCTTGCCCGTTCCCAAGGACTCCCTTTGAGTTTAAATCGCTGTTTCCGAGGTTATTTTCCATCTGGAGTCAATTTTTATCAAGTTGGCTTTAACATGAACAAAATGGTTGACCTTTTCCCCAAAAGGATACTGTTCGTCGAGATCATAATCCTGGGAAGTATAGCGGTAAATGGCGTCGACCGTAGCAGAATACTTGTCCGCCGATTCAATCGCCAGGTGGTCAAAAATAACGTCGGAAACATAAATGCCCACACCCTGGCTAAGATATTTCTCGGCTTTGTTCACGTGGTTTTCCAAGATGTTACCCATGTAAGCGCTGCCCAGTTTGTCCCGGAAAGCGGAGATATCCTTCTCTTTCCAGGCCTCAAACAAAATTCCTATGGCTTGCTTGTAATCCGCCAGAAGCTTCTCCTGTTCTTCCTTGGTAAGTTTGATTTGTTCTTCGGCCGGATCTTGCTGCTGGGCATTCTGATAGAGGTCCGGGTTGCCAGACTGATCAGGGTTATCCCCCTGGGATTGGGCTTGGCTATTGTCCTGCCCACCGGGAAGGATATAGGGGGTGGAATCGATCTGGCTTACTTTAGTGGCATTGGATTTAGGAGCATTTATTCCCGATTGGAAATTGGCCTGCCACACCATATACCCGAACACGCCTACAACAATTCCCAGGCAAAAAACCAATGATGTTATCAACCAATAAATTTTTTTACGCATAAAATCACAATCTCCCAACTAGCAAAATGGAATGTGCTTTCATAGAATACTTTTCCATTTCCGGGAGATTTTATACATTAAAGGCTTTTGCCAGTTGCAAATGAAGTATACAAAATTGGAACCAATAGTAATCACCCACTTTTTTATACATGTTGTAATTTCAAATTATTAAAAGAAAAGACCACAGAATATCTATTGTTAATCGCAAATAAGCAAGTTGCTGCAATTGATGAAAAAGATGAGTAGCCATACAAAAATAACCGAAAGAATAAAGCCGCCGGAAACGGCGACTTTCTTTGTTTAAAAACGCTCGGTAGCTATTTAAGCAAGGGTTTTATTTTTCCCCTTCAAGTTTCTTGAATATTACATAAGAGTAAACCATCGGGACAAGTGCGAGGATCAGCATTATTATTATAAATAAGCCGAGTGTAAATTGGGCCGGGACAAAGCCAACAGCCATCATGAGAATACCGCCTACTATCCAAATAGGGCCGGCCATTTTGTGTGTGCGCTGCCATACTTCTTCATTGGCCAAGGTCCAGGGAGTTTTAATCCCGGCAAAATAGTTGTGCTTTAATCTGCCCATATAGTTGCCGATTACGATTAATAAGACTCCTACCCCCAGCATAATGACCTTGGGAACACTGTGAATACTGAAATAGCCCAAAGTGCTGCCCAGGCTGCCAAACTGGAGCACGGTAAAAAATATCATCATTACCAGAATAATTCCGGAATAAGCTTTTCCCATCTTGGCATAGTTTTTTCTTTTAGGGTCAATTTTGGGGAGAAAAAACATTAGTATCAAAACACCGATCATGATAAGGGGTATAAGAAAGGCGCCTTGAAAAGGACTGCCCCAGCCGTCAACCTCTCCCGCAAAATTCCAATGAGTAGGAACCTTTTCGGGAAGACGGGGATAAACTATCGCCCCAAATATTAGATTTATGGCGCAAAGAATTATGCTTGTAAATAACACCGGCCGCGTGATCACTTGATTGTTTTCCGTATCATTGTTATTTGTCATACTACCACTCTTTCTTAATTTTTTTTCTTGTCTTTCCTTTACTGTCTTTTTACCTTTCTATTTTTTCTTTATTTAACCTTTATTTTTTATAATTATATTTTATATATTTTATAATTATATTTTATTTTATAATTATATTTCATTTATTTTATAATTTATTTTTTTCTATTTTCAAATTTAACTGTCCGGTTTTTATATAAGGTTTTTGCATTATACCATGGGACAGGAATTCCAATCAAGCATTAGTCCTTTAGCAATGCCATCGCAAAACCACGAATGCAACGCATGGATGATTTGAACATTTCTTTGAGGCAAAAAAATGTTACCCGTTTCTCAGGGAGGCAGTGAGAAAGGGTAACATTTTTACACTCTTCTTAAACCTTATAACAAAAGGTTATTCAGAGCGTTTGGTGGCAAATGGGGTGGCACCGTAAACCTTGGAGCTTAAATCATCCCGGAACAAATGAGTATCCAGGTCGTGAATTTCCTGATGAAATTGTTCTATTCTAATCTTGTCTTTACTATCAAAGGCATCAATCCCTCTGTTTAACATATTTCTGAAATAAGCGTCAAAGGTAGCGGCTTTGCTGAGGTTTGGTTCACTTTCCATTAGCTTGTCCCATAAGGTCTTATGGAAAACAATATACTTTTTGATATCAGGTTCATTCATTTGAGGTCCGGCAGTGATCCCAAAAAGATATCCATCCACGTACTGGTTGATATTCCAACAAGCCCCAAAAGCAAGAGTTTTCGCCGAATCGCTTAAAGCCCCTGGGCCGAAATACTCTTCAATTGAAGGGGCAAGATTTAAAAGACTCAAATCAGGTTCCAGATATTTTTTAATCCCGCTCTGTTCTTTGACCGGAGACTGCTCAGTTCCCGCAGCCGGTAAAATTTCGTTTCCGGTGCTTGAAGCGGTTGGATCAGCGCTTCCAGAGGACGGATCATTCCCCTCTTCTTGCGGTGTTAAATCCTCAAAATTCACCGTTGGGGTCTGGATTACAACCTGATCAGCCGAGGCTTGATCCGGACCACGAATTACTTTCCAAGCCGTAGGCCCGTAAATACCGCCGACAATTATTGCCCCTGCCAGGATGATGGCTCCGCACAGGGTCAATAAATTTTTGCGGCTTATTTTCATCTGTTTCCCTCCCAACTATTGGTATTTCGTGTATAAGATTACCAATATTAAACAAAAAAGTTTGTCACATTGCGGAGGGCTTTTGACCTATTTTCCTGGAAGTTGCGTTATTTTTCGCCTCAATGTACAAGCCTCGGCTTTTTCTTAATGCTTTCGGACCTCAATTCTGCACATTATCAAAAAGTTTGTCCAATTAATCTTTTACTTATTTCCCCTGAA
>JAAYII010000197.1 GCA_012523535.1 Peptococcaceae bacterium | reverse complement strand
TACTTGAATGCAGCCGGCAAAAAAGAACTTGCCAATCTACTCAAGTTTTATTGTGAACAAGCTGCGGAAGAAGAAAGATCGGAATTGGCAATTTGGGCTAATGAACTGCGGGAAAAATATTACGGTAAAAAAGTCTTTTTCCGGGGATTGATCGAATTTTCCAACCACTGCCGCAACGATTGTTATTATTGCGGACTGCGCAGGAGCAATTCAAAAATCAATAGATACCGCCTAACCCAATCGGAAATCATTGCCTGCTGTAAAAACGGCTATAAACTGGGTTTCCGAACCTTTGTGCTGCAAAGCGGCGAAGATCCCTATTATACGGATGCCCGGCTGGGCAGCATTGTTTTCAGGATTAAAGAACTGTTTCCCGACTGTGCGGTGACTTTATCCTGCGGTGAACGCAGTTATAAATCGTACAAAGCTCTTTTTGAAGCCGGGGCCGATCGTTATCTGCTGCGCCATGAAACCGCCAGTCAGGAACACTACGGTAAACTGCACCCGCCGGAATTAAGCCTAAATAACCGCAAAAAATGTTTACTCAATCTAAAAGAGATAGGATATCAAGTCGGAGCCGGTTTTATGGTGGACTCCCCCGGACAGACTTATGAAACATTGGCCGAAGATTTCATTTTTTTAAGAGAGCTTAAACCCCATATGATCGGAGTGGGTCCTTTTATCCCGCATAAAGACACAATGTTTGCCAACTATTATCAACCTACCTCCTTTCGCACTTTGATTATATTGTCACTTCTTAGAATTATGCAGCCCAAAACCCTGCTGCCGGCCACCACGGCACTTGGTTCCGTCGACAGCCTGGGACGGGAAAAGGGTCTTCTGGCAGGCTGCAATGTCCTCATGCCCAACCTTTCACCCGCCAAACACCGCTCGGATTATTCCCTTTATGATCATAAACTAAGCACGGGTTGGGAAGCTTTAACGGAGCTTACTTACCGTCTTGAATCCCTGGGCTTTACTCCGGATTTTTCCCGGGGGGATTATATAGATTTTCAGGGGAAAAGAACAAGCCATGGCAGTTGAGCTTACCCACTAACATTGATTACCCAGTAACGTTAATAAAAAAATAAAAAGGAGAAAAAACAATGGAGACCCTCAATGCCACACCAATGGCCAACCGTTTTACCATCGGGATTTTCGGCAGGCGTAATACCGGAAAATCCTCTCTGATCAACGCCCTGACGGGACAAGCTGTCGCCGTCACCTCCGAAGTGGCGGGAACAACCACAGATCCCGTTTATAAAACCATGGAGCTTTTGCCGCTCGGACCGGTGGTGTTTTTTGATACCGCCGGCTTAGATGATACGGGCGAATTAGGAATGCTTAGAATCGAAAAAACCTATGAAGTGCTGCGCAAATGCAACCTCGCGATTGTGGTGACCGAAAGGGAATCCGGTTTTACCGCTTTTGAAACTGAATTTATTGAACGGCTTCGTCAACGGAGAATACCCTGCATCGGCGTCCTCAACAAATGTGATCAAGGACTTCCCGAAAGCCGGACACTGGCGCAAATACAGGAGGCTATAAAAATCCCTTTGGTCTGTACATCCGCTATTAATGATTTAGGAATAGAAGAACTAAAACAACAAATTATTGCACATGCCAATTATGAAGAGGTTGAACCATCTTTGCTGGAAGATATAATCAAGGCCGGAGATATTGCCGTGCTTGTAGTTCCCATTGACAAATCGGCTCCCATGGGACGGCTGATTCTTCCCCAGCAGCAAACTATCCGCGCTATTCTCGACTGTAAGGCCGTAGCAGTAGTAACAAAGGAGCATGAGCTTAAATCCACCCTCCAGAGTCTGAACAACCCTCCGGCTATCGTAATCACCGATTCCCAGGCCTTTCAGCAGGTGGCTGCAGACACACCTCCTGAAATCCCCCTGACTTCTTTTTCTATTTTGTTTGCCCGGCAAAAGGGAGACCTTACAGAAATGGTGCGAGGCATTAAGCGTCTTGAACGGTTGGCAGCCGGGGACAAAGTGCTGATTGCAGAAGGATGCACCCATCACCGTCAGGAAGAAGACATAGGCAAAGTAAAAATCCCGCGCTGGATACACCAAATCACGGGAAAAGAAATCAAATTCGACTGGGTATCCGGAAGCCGGTTTCCCAAGGATCTTTCCGAATATGCCCTTATTGTTCACTGCGGTGCTTGTATGCTTAATCGCAGAGAAATGCAATACCGCATCGCCCAAGCACGCGAGCAGGGCGTCTTTATCACCAATTACGGACTGTTAATTGCTCATGTAACGGGTATTTTGCCAAGGGCTCTTCAACCCTTCCCCGCCGCCAGCTTTGCCCTGCAAACAACTTAGCACTCAGCTTTACAATTTCTTGCCATTTTTTATATAATTAAGTTATACATACCTAAATAGCCAGTGCAGGGTTTGTTAAAAAGTTACCCAACTAGTAATTCCGGTGAAACCCTGCCTGACAAAGGGAGGGATTTATTATGGAAAAATTTTGTGTTTCTACCGATTCCGGCTGTGACCTGCCTGCATCATTTTGCAAAGACCGAGGTATACATGCTTATCATATGAAATATACGATTGGAGAAAAACAGTATACCGATCAAATGAATCCTGAGGACTGTATTGAGTTTTACAACCAGATGCGGAAAGGTGCAGTTCCTCGTACCAGCCAAATGACTCCCTATGAATTTGTGGACTTCTGGTCCGAACTATGGGAAAAGTTTAATTTACCTATAGTACATATTGCCATGGGCAGCGGTATTTCAGGTACTTTTTCCAATGCCTTGATTGCCAAAGACCTTTTCCTCGATGCCCATCCCCAAGCCCAGGTCTTTGTTGTTGACTCCACCCTGGCTTCCATTGGCTATGGAATGCTAAGCATTTGGGCCGCAGATATGCGGGATGCTGGTGAAACACCTGAAGCTTGTGTAGAATGGCTGGAAAACAACAAGATCAACGTTAATACTTATTACACCTGTGACGACCTAAAGTATCTTTATCGCAGCGGACGGGTGAGTAAAACCGGGGTTACTGTGGCAACTGTTCTAAATATAAATCCCATTCTTAACCTTGACAAGGAAGGCCATCTAATTGTTCGCGAAAAAGTAAGAGGCCGGAAAAGGGCCCTTAAACGCATTTATGAAATTGTAGAGGAACTTGTAGTCGACCCTGAAAAGCAAAAGGTATATATTTGCCATTCTGATTGTAAAGATGAAGAAGTAAAAACTTTTTCCGAAACTTTAATAAGCAGGATAGGCTTTCAGGACTCCTTTATCAGTTATATAGGACCTACTATTGGCTCTCATTGCGGCCCGGGTCTAATTGCAGCCTTTTTCTTGGGTAAGCCCAGGTTTTAGAAAGGTATTAAAAATAAAAATAAATAATATTTTTGATAAATAAAGTAAATGTTAATGCAATCCAGTATTGACAAAGGCTGTAAGATCATCTATCCTAGAATCAATAGTTACAGGCATTTCCCTTTCTATTTGGGGAAGTGTCTTTTATACTTTTTTCCTTTTTTATTATTAAACTATCCTGTGTGCTGGGCCAATTCGAAGTAATGCGAGAGGAGAACATCTTAATGAGCCGCAAAATCTATATTACAGAGACAGATAAGCACAAATTATTAAAAATCATTGATAAAACAAAATACGACCAACCAAAAAACAAAGAAATCTTAAACGAGCTCGAGAAGGAAATCAACAGAGCTGTGGTCATAGCCCCCGACCAGCTGCCTGGGGATGTGATTTCAATGAATAGTAAGGTCCTTTTAGCATTTGGAGATGAGGAGGAAGAATATACGCTTGTTTATCCCGAAGATGCGGATATTTCTCAGAACAGAATCTCAGTATTATCTCCAATCGGGACGGCTATTCTCGGTTACTCCGAAGGAAGCGTCATAGAATGGAAAGTACCGGATGGGATCGTAAAAATTACTGTTAAGAAAATTCTTTTCCAGCCTGAGGCCTCGGGCAGGTACGACTTATAAAACACAATTAACTTATTAAACACAATGGATAATGAAGTTTTTCAAAAAAAACCATAACTGAACATTCAATATGGAGAACAGCAACTGTCCTATAAGCTTGTGCTGTTCTTTTTATTTACTTGCTTGTTTTTTATTTTACAAAAATTGTATACTTGAATTGTTCGAAGTATAAGACGGGGGTGGTTGTATGATGGATTCTCTAAAACATATGCTGAGCCCGATGATTGTTTCGTCCAGTCATATTATTGACAAAAACCTTGCCGACAATGAATTTGAGCTAATGGACAGGATTCGCAAGTATAAAATTGATTTGCTTATCCACAGTAAGAGTTCATCGCAAGTTGATTTTGTGCGCCCGGTAATTGTGGAATCCTGGTTAAGATCTTACAGTTACGGCCTCAAAATATTTGATTATAATTACGCCCCTGTTTTAAGTCCATCCGATTTTGCCGAGCTGTTACACAAAAAAGATATTTTTTTAAAAGCTGCCGATCCCAGTATTCGCCAGTTGGAATCAATCTTAACCAATACGGAAAGTATTATCTACCTTACCGATGAGCAAGGAGTTTTTTTGCGAGTAATTGTAGGCAATTCCAAACTATTGTTTGAACAAAACAAAAGGTTCGGGATTGTGGAAGGATCGGTATGGTCGGAAAAAACCGTCGGCACTTGCGGCCATACTTTAAGCTTGATTCTCGGAATACCCATTCAAATATGCGGACCGGAACATTACTGTGAAAAACATGATCAGATCGCTTGTTCCACAGCCCCGATTTTCGACAATAACAATGTTTTAGCCGGAACCCTTTCCATTGTCACACCTACTTTCCATCATCAAAACCCCCATACCTTGGCTTTAGCCATTAATATGGCCGCAGCCATCCAAAATGAATTCCGTTATAGATTAAACAGCAAACTACTGGGATTATCCTTTGATATTGCCGACGAAGCTGTGATCACTTTAAATAAAGACGGGCACATTGTTTATATCAATGAAATTGGCAGAAAATTGTTTGCCAATTTTAACAAAGAACTGCTGGGAACATCTATCGAGGAAATACTGGGAAAACAATTTCTACTGAAATCCGCTTTAAAGAATAATAAATCGGTTTATGAAACGGTAATCGAATGTGAATTTGTCAAGCAGAAACTTTTGTGTTCCGTTAAACCGCTGATTGACTGCAATATCAATTATGGCTACGTCCTGACTTTAAGAAAAATTAACCCGATCAGAAGGGATTCCTCTTCCCCGGGCAGCGCCAGAGCCAAGTATACTTTTGACCATATAGTGGGGAATTCGCCCCAAATAACGCAAACCGTACAGCTGGCCAAAAGATTTGCCCAGTTGGATGAACCCATCTTGATTCAAGGGGAAAGCGGAACAGGTAAAGAAGTATTTGCCCAAGCCATACATAACGCCAGCCGTCCTAATGGCCCGTTTATTGCCGTTAATTGCGGGGCTATTGCCCGAACTCTAATTGAAAGCGAACTATTTGGTTATGAAAAAGGCTCTTTTACAGGAGCAGACAAGCAAGGCCGGACGGGAAAAATTGAAATGGCCCAGGGAGGAACTCTGTTCTTGGATGAAATAGGAGATTTGCCCTATGAATTACAATCTGCCCTTTTGCGGGTTATAGAAGAAAAACAAGTATTGCGCATTGGAGGAAACCGCTACATTGACGTGGATTTCAGATTGATTGTGGCCACGAATAAAGATTTAATATCCCTGGTTCAAAACAACCAGTTTCGGGAGGATCTCTATTTTCGTTTATCGGTTTTCAGCTTGGTAATACCTCCTTTAAGAGAAAGAAAATCGGACATAAACAGTTTAGTCAATCATTTTATAAATGAAATAGCAAAAAAACAGCAAATAAAACCGCCGTCCCTAAGCAACGCCGCAAAATGTCTGCTTCACGAATATAACTGGCCGGGAAACGTAAGGCAATTGAAAAACGCTGTAACCTATGCTCTAAGTGTACATAGTAACGGGATAATCAAACCTCAAGACCTCCCGCAATTAATTGTCAATTATGCAAATAAAGTCACAGCCGACAAAAAGCTCGCCAAACAGGTAGAGAAGGAAAAAATGCGGGAACATACCCAATCCATGAAAGAATTGGAAAGAAAAATTATTATGGACGTATTGGAGAAAAACGACTACTGTATTAGCCGGGCCGCAAAAAGCCTCGGCTTTAGCAGAGCTACTCTTTATCGGAAAATCAAAAAGTATAATATGTTTTAACCAAGTGTTTCAACTTGATACACCATAGGCATATAAGTGTCTCACTATTTGCTTTTAGTTGTTTTAAAAGCCTAAGGTTAAGTATATTTTTTCTTTTCCAACCATTTTTGCAGCCCGAGTATCCTTGATTTAAGCGGCTTAAGATTTTGGCATGTATATTGCACTATTTGTTATTTGAAGCAAAGAAGGCATCAAGAGAATTTTGATCAGGGCAAGGACCAAGCCCGGGAAGGTGGTGAGTAACTCCAAGGGTAGATAAGGTCTGGTCAAATCCCTTGAAGCCGGTATTTCTTCAAAATTTATTATGAGGAGAAGGTGAGTTTGCATGGAAGTCAGAATTAATACCCATGGCAAGGATAAACTTGCTACCAAGGTATTTTTCAGCGACGAGAAACAAGGCTTTGAAGTTTCCTCTGTTATCATCATGGGTAAACAAGATTGCGCACTGGTCGATACCCAATGGTCATTAGCCAATGGACACCGTGTAGCCGCTGAAATTTTGGAAACGGGTTTAGATTTGAAGACTATTTATATTACTCACGCTCATCCCGATCATTATTTTGGTCTGCAGCCCATCGTGGAAGCCTATCCTAATGCCCGCGTCATTGCTCTTCCGGAAGTAGCCAGGGTAATTAATAAACAGTTTATAGACAAAATGGAACATTGGGAAAGCCAGATAGGCAAATTTAATTATCCTACCAAACCTATTCCCATTGAGCCTATGACGGAGAATTACTTTGAACTAGAAGGCGAAAGAATTGAAATTATACCCCAAATAATGGGAGACCTAAAATATAACACCGTTGTTTGGATTCCTTCCATCAAAACCTTGATCGGCAGCGACGTTTTATTCAACCAAGCCCATCCCTTTACCTGTGAAGTAACCGCCGAAGAACGCCAGCAATGGATTAAAGATATTGAGAAACTGGAACAACTGGGAGCCGAGGTAATTATTCCTGGTCATGCCAAACCTGGTATGCCTTTTGACAACAGTTCCTTTGAATTTACTAAAGAATATATCAAAGCCACCGAGGAAGAACTCGCCAGAACCAAAACAGTAGGCGAATTCTACTACAACATGTGCCAGCGTTTCCCTGAAGCCAACCTTTTTATCAGCAATGAAATGAACGCCAATGTATTTAAAGGCGGAAGAGAATGGGATTGGAGAGAAGACTAAACAGGAATTATCTAATTATTAAAAATAATTAAAGTATCAAGAATTTTTTGAAATATATACTTGGAAAGGAGAGATTATAGATATAGATAAAAGATCGAAAAAATAAACTAGATAAGCGGCCTAAAAGCAGTCAAGCTAATATTCATTGTGTATAATCTCTCCCTTAACTTAATCCAAAAAGTGAGGGATATGAATGGAACAATAAAAAATGATCAAAGGCTATGAAAACTGGATGGTTTTCATCCTTTGTCTGGCCTTCGGTTTTGTTATGTTTGACCGCTTTGCCTTATCAAATCTGCAAAACTACATTATGGCCGAACTTAAATATTAGTTATACCCAACTCGGCTTAGCAACTTCCGTATTTGCTCTTACTTGGGCTATTATAGGATTGTTTGGCAGTTATTTTGCTGACACAAAAGTTTCCCGTAAACACTTATTGGCGATCGTTGTCTTATGTTTTTCCGTCTGTTCCATGCTGACGGGTTTGGTTACCGGTTTTATAATGCTTTTAATTGTCCGCGCTTTAATGGGTTGCTTTGAAGGACCGGTAATGCCAGTGTCTCAAGGCTTTATCATTCCTCAATCCTCTCCTCACCGTCGAGGCATGAACATGGGGCTAATGCAGGTATCCGCAGTCGGGTTGATTTCATCACTATTAGGACCCCTTATTCAAGTGGCTTTGGCCGAATCAATCGGTTGGAGGCTGACATTTGTACTCACCATCATCCCGGGTATTATAATTGCCATTTTGATTTGGAAAATACTGGTTAACCCGACCCCAGGGGCAACTGAAGAAGCCGCCGCTCAGAAACCAAAAGAAAAAGTTAATTACATGGAAGTTATTTTCAAAAACAGAAATGTTGTTCTCTCGATTATCGGAACCCTTTTCTTGCTCTGCTGGTACGTTTGTACTCTGACTTTCGCTCCGGGTTATCTTACTAATGTCAAAGGTTTAACCAACGTACAAATGAGTTATGTAATGTCCTGTTTCGGTGTAGGCGCTATTCTTTGGGGTGTCTTGATTCCCCGCTTATCCGATTCCTTTGGCCGTAAACCGCTGGTCATAATCGCCGCTATCATGGGAATTATCGGTAACTTAGGTATTCTATACGGACCCGCCAATTTAGCCTTCCTCATGTTTATCGCTTTCGTTGGCTGGGGAGGTACCGGTGTCTGTGCCCTTATGCAGTCCACTATTCCCGCAGAATCCGGTGACCCACGTTTTGTATCAACAATTATCGGTTCCAACCAGTTGACCGGAGAATTAATCGGGGCCACCTTAGGCGCAACCCTCCTTGGTATAGTAGCAGACAAGGCCGGTCTGGGTGCGGTTATGCTGGCCACTGCAGGTTGCATGTGTGTTTGTTTAATTGTCAGCTTCTTCTATAAAGAATCCGCTCCTTTAGTAGTAGCCAGAAGAAAAGCCAAAGAAAATGCTGCCAAATAAGAATAAGATTTAGTACTATATTTGTTTAGTTCATTAAATTTCCATACTAAATGGAATACCAGTTAAAAAGATAAGAAGGAGGTTTTTGAAATGGATGGACGCTTAAAAGGAAAGGTAGCCCTCATTACAGGCGGAGGAACCGGTTTGGGGGCTGACTTCGCCAAAAAATTTGTAGCGGAAGGCGCGAAGGTAGTCATTACCGGTCGACGCAAAGCGCTACTGGAGAAAGTTGCCGCCGAGTTGCCCGAAGGTACCGTATCCATTTTTGCCGGTGATGTAACCAAAGATGCTCAGGCTATGGTTGAGGCTACAATAGAATTCGGTGGCAAGATCGACGTATTGGTTAATAACGCCGGTATTGATCCCCCGGGAACCGTAGTTGAAATTCCCATAGAGCAGTGGCAGAGAATTATAGATACCAACCTTACAGGGCCATTCTTGACTATGAGGTTTGCTATCCCCAATATGATCAAAAACGGAGGCGGCTCTATAATCAATATCAGTTCCTTGGCTGGGGTACGTTGCATACCGGCTATGCCTGCTTACTCAGCATCAAAATCCGGTCTGATTGGCCTATCCCAGGCGACAGCGCTTGATTACGGCAAATCCAACATCCGTTGCAATGTTGTCTGCCCCGGCCCTATCCGCACGGAAATGCTGGAGCAAGCTATGACACCTTTGGCCCAGTCACTTAATACCGATGTAACAGGAGCACTTAATGCCATGACCAGATTTTCACCCTTGCCCAGATTTGCTACCCCGAATGAAGTTTCAGGATTAGTAGCCTTCCTGGCAAGCGACGAAGCATCCTTTATTACCGGAGCAGTATTCATGGTAGACGGAGGAGCATGCATTGTCGATCCCTGCGGTGCGGCAGTTGCCAGTGCCGGGATTAACTGGGGCGGCGGAAAATAAATTGATCTACTCCCTCCTAAAAAAGGACCGGCAAAATCGCCGGTCTTTTTTTTACTTTTCTTAAGTTTTATTTTCCACTAAGAATGGTACAAGGTTAAATCATATTGCTGCAATTCAAGACATTTCTGATTTTATGTTTGACCATATTTTTAATTGCTTCTCTGGCCGGTTTGAGATATTGACGGGGATCGAAATCAGCGGGGTGGGTAGCCAAATACTCGCGGATGGAGGCGGTCATGGCTAGGCGCAGGTCGGTATCGATATTGATTTTACAAATTCCCATAGTTCCTGCTTTGCGAAGCATATCTTCCGGGACTCCTTGAGCACCTTTAATTTCGCCGCCATACTGGTTGCATTTAGCCACAAATTCGGGCAAAACGGTTGATGCTCCATGTAAGACAAGGGGAAATCCGGGGAGAAGTTCAGTTATCTTGGCCAGACGTTCAAAATCCAGTTTGGGCTCACCCTTGAACTTATAAGCCCCATGGCTGGTTCCGATAGCAATAGCCAAGGAGTCACAGCCCGTTCTTTCCACAAATTCGGCAGCCTGTTCGGGATCAGTATAACTGCTTTCTTTGGCGCTGACCTTAACGTCGTCTTCCACTCCCGCCAGTCTTCCTAATTCCGCTTCCACCACGACTCCTTTGGCATGGGCATATTCTACGACTTTTTTCGTGAGCGCCACATTTTCCTCAAAAGGCAGTTTGGAACCGTCGATCATAACCGAAGTAAAACCGTCGTCAACACAAGCCTTGCATATTTCAAAGTCTTCCCCGTGATCAAGATGAAGACAGATCGGTAAATCCGTATCCTCCAAAGCGGCTTCAACTAATATTCTTAAATAAATCGGTTTAGCATATCTTCTTGCCCCGGCGGAAACCTGCAAAATCAAAGGAGCGTTTTCCTCTTTGGCGGCCTCGACAATTCCTTGAATAATTTCCATATTATAGACGTTAAACGCTCCTATTGCACATTTCCCATAAACCTTTTTAAACATTTCCTTTGAAGTTACTAATGGCATAATATTCCCTCCCTATTTTTTTACTATGTCAGGTTAAAGCTTTTACGAAATCCTTGCCATTTACTTCTATCTGTCTCGCTGTCAATAAAAATTGCGGTAAGAAAAATAAACATTATATTACAATAATTATACTATTCCGGATTAAACTTTAATAGACTTTTGCTTTTTCCAAACTTAATACCGCCAATAATCCGCTCAGTGTGAACGAACGGTCAGGTTGATTAAGGGAATGTTTAATTTTAAAATATTCTATAGGGCTTGCTTTCATCTTATGTTAAAATATAACTAGTATCAATAAATACATTTTCTAAAATGTGCTTTTCGATTTTTCACAATTGTTTAATTATTGTTCCCGCTCATACTTCAACTGATTCTTCAAAAAAATAAAATATTTCCGGCTATAGATAAATAAAATATTTCCGGCTATAGATAGATGTAGTAATTATTTCAAGGAAAGGACAGAATTATATTGAATATACTTACTGAAAAATTTATAGAAGTATTATATTCTGTAATTCCAATCACAGTTTTGGTTTTGATACTCAACTTTTCGCTGGTACCTTTAAAAACATCTGTTTTGATTCGATTTCTTTTGGGGGCTTTTTTTATAATCATCGGGT
>JAAYII010000196.1 GCA_012523535.1 Peptococcaceae bacterium | reverse complement strand
GAACCGGTCGGGCCGGGAAACCCGGGATGGCGGTTACTTTTGTAACCCCTCGCGAAATAGACCATTTACGCCTGATCGAACAAGTTGCGCGCAAAAAAATTGTACGCCAGCCATTGCCTACTTTACACGAGGCTTTTAAAGGTCAACAGCGCATAACAATGGAAAGAATTTTAAGGACTCTTGAGGAGGAAGATATCCTTCAATACAAGGAAATGGCCACTCAGTTGCTGGAGGATAACGACTCCGTTTCCCTGCTGTCGGCAGCATTAAAACTGTTAACCAAGGAACCTGATACCACTCCTGTGAGGTTAACGGAAGAATCACCGCTTATAACAAAAAAAGCCTTGCGGGAACGGGCAAGCAAAAAAAATGTCCGCCGTAAGCATAAGAGCAAACATAGTATCCACTAAACTTGATGCAAAACCTTAAGTATCGGGAAAGTTAAACGAAATGATATGTAATCCAACAACTGGCAATTTCTTGTGGCAAATGAAACAATAAAGAGCTTTGCTTGTCTATTGCAAGATAGAGTGAAGCTCTTTTTTGTTTCGGTTTTATTTTGAATCCATTTTCCCAAATGTTGATTCAAATCAGTATTTGTTGTTGCTTATTTACAATTATTCTTCTATTGGTTTTAAATGGTGTATTTATCTAAGATCAAGTATTTATCTAATTTATGTTCAAGGTAATCTGCTTTTTAATTTTAAGATGGCATATAACTTGCAAATAAGAATATTTGTAAGACAAATGCGGATTAATTGTATGCAAATCCTGATAACAAGCAAAAATACCGGTATGACAATCGGGAATTGGGAGGTTAAAACATGAGCAATTTGCGCTCAGTTACCGTTAGGATGCAGCCTGAATTATTTGAACAAATTAAGACAATAGCGGAAAAGAAAGGCGTAACTCATTCTGATGTTATTCGCGATTTAATTGTTCGCGGCTTAGATGAGAGAATATATAGCCAAAATGCTCAACTTCTTGCTCAAATTGTCAGAGAGCAAATGGAGCAGGTATTGCATTCTCACCTGCAAGTATTGCAGCCTAGACCGAAATATCCCAGGGAAGTCGATCCACGCAGGCTTGCTCTTTGGCGCAAAATAGGCTGATTTTTACTTTGACTATTTTTAACTTTAACTTTTACTAACTTTAACCTTTACTTGCAACATTACCAAATTTGTTTGAAACATCAGCAGTTTTATTGAACTAAATTATGAAGAAAGGACTTGTTGTTATGAAAATCCCAAAAATCAAACACGGCCTTATTATTTTTATGCTTATTTGCATGTTGGCCGGCCTGATGGGTTGTGCAGGCTCGGCCCAACCATTTGACGAAAGTGCTTCTTTTGAGGATCTTGTCTCCCAAGCCAAAGGAACGACAGTTACTTTTTACGGTTGGGGCGGTGATGACCTCCGCAATAAGTGGCTGGATACTACAGTGGCTTCCATCCTTAAGGAAAAATATGATATTAGCCTTAAGAGAGTTCCTATGGACATTGACCAGATTTTAACTAAGCTGGCAGGTGAAATACAGGCCGGCAAACAAGAAGGTTCAATCGACCTTATATGGATTAACGGAGAAAACTTCTTTTCAGCCAAAGAAAACGGTTTTCTTTACGGCCCATTTACCAATAAGCTTCCCAATTTTTCTAAGTATATAGATGAAACGGCACCGGAAAACCAATATGATTTTGGCTACCCCATCGAAGGCTATGAAGCCCCATATGGCAAAGCGCAGATGGTTATGATCAATGACAGTGCCGTTACCCCTGAAATGCCGAAAAATACGGATGAATTACTGGCTTACGTTAAAAAATATCCCGGAAAAGTTACTTATCCCGCCCTGCCCGACTTTACCGGCAGTGCCTTTGTCCGTTGTATTATATGCGATATTATCG
>JAAYII010000195.1 GCA_012523535.1 Peptococcaceae bacterium | reverse complement strand
TTTCGGCGATGTGTCGGTAAGCCAGTTCACGGATGAAAAACTGCAAGATCCCGCCATCAGGAATTTTATTAATAAGATCGAAATGGTGCACACCGGGGAAATGGATCAATACCTGCCGGATATCTTCGCTGCCATGGTTACCATTTATACCAAGGACGGCCGTGAGTTAAAGCAGTTGACAAAATACAGCAAGGGCGATCCTGAAAACCCGATGACCAAAAAGGAAATCAAAGACAAGTTCATGTCTTTATGCCAAATGAATATCAGCGCCAACAGAGCCAGAAAAATTTATGATGTAATCATGGATCTCGAAAATCTTTCCACCATCAAAGATCTAACCAAACTGTTTTAGACACGCTGTTTCATAATTGATTAAAAAGGCTGTTATATAACCAGGGGAAAGGAATTGTTATTATGGGTAGATTGGAAAATAAAGTTGCATTGATCACCGGTGCCGCTTCCGGCATGGGCCGGGCGTCATCGTTGCTGTATGCCAAAGAAGGCGCCAAAGTTGTAGTGGTCGATTTTAACGAAGAAAACGGCAAGAAAGTTGTGGAAGAAATTAAAGCCCAGGGAGGGCAGGCGGCCTTTTTCTTTGCCGATGTTACCAAACCGGAGTATTGCAAAGGAGCTGTCGAATTTGCCGTCGAGACTTTCGGCAAACTTGACGTAGTATTTTGTTGCGCCGGTGTTGCCCAGAAAGCAAAGATGATCTGGGAACTTGACGACAGTGAATTTGACAGAGTGCTGGCTGTAAATACTAAATCGAGTTGGCTTATGGCCAAGTATTCAGCTCTGGAACTGAAGAAAAATCACGGGTCAATGATCTTTATCGGCTCTACTGCAGCCATAAGACCTCGGGCAACTCAAGGGTTGTATGGGGCCTGCAAGGCGGCCAACAATAACTTGGCTATCGGTCTGGCTGCCGAGCTGGCACCGGAAGCGCGCTGCAACTGCATTAACCCGGGGCCCACTGCCACTCCGATGCTGCCGACTTTTGTGCAGGAATACAACGATAAAGTGGCTGAGGAAATAGCCGGCGGCACGCTTTTGAAACGTCTTGTGGATCCTATGGACATCGCCAACGCTGCTTTATTCTTTGCCAGCGATGAATCCAGGAGCATTACGGGAGTTTCCATTTTAGTGGATGCCGGTGCGGATAAAGCGCGGGGGAAAAACTAAGAATCTTTGCACCTGAAAAAACCGAAAGGAGCGCGCGTAATGAATATGAAAACCTTAAAGTATTCGCATCTATTTGAACCTATTTCGGTGGCCGGCAGTCTTTTCAGCAACAGGATTATTGCCTCCGCCACCGGCTATCTGGACACAATAGGCAACAGGGAAGACGGTTACTACCATACGCCTGAAGCGGCCGCCTATTATGAACGCTTGGCCATCGGCGGAGCCGCTGCAGTCACTGTAGGCAGTTGCTACATCGACAGGGAGTACGGTGATTTCGGTAACTACCATGTTTTCTTGGATGATCCGCAGTCAATACATTCTTTTTATCATATTGCCAACTCCATTACCCGTCACGGTAAAATTGCTTCTGCCGAGATCATGCATTGCGGTTTGTATGCCAACCGGTTGACCGGAAAGCCCTCTTACGGTCCGGTTGCCATGGAGGATAACGGGCGGCCGGTCTATGAAATGAGCGAGGAGCATATCATCTCGCTGATTGAAAGATTTGCCAATGCTGCTGCCTTTGCCAAAAAATGCGGTTTCAACATGGTCACCATCCACGGCGCGCACGGATGGCTCATTTCCCAATTCGTCAATCCCAAATTGAACACCCGTAAAGACCGTTGGGGCGGTGCTCCTATAGAAAACCGCGCCCGGCTGGCAGTGGAAATTTGCAAAGCCATCCGGAAAAAAGTGGGACCGAAGTTTCCGATTGAGATCCGCATTAGCGGTTCGGAGTGCTACGAGGGTGGATATGATATCGACGAGGGCATTGCTTTGGCCAAGCAATTGGACGGCTATGCCGACTTGATCCACGTTTCTGCCGGCAGCCATGAGCGGGACGAAGTTTTCACCATCACCCACCCCAGCATGTTCCTGGAAGAAGGCTGC
>JAAYII010000194.1 GCA_012523535.1 Peptococcaceae bacterium | reverse complement strand
TCTTCATGTCTTAAAGCAAACTCCACCGTTGCTTTCACAAAGCCCAGCTTATCTCCAATGTCATACCTTTTTCCTTCGAAGCAATAAGCATAGACATCCTGAATCCTACTCAACACCAATATGGCATCCGTCAACTGGATTTCCCCGTTTCTGCCGGGAGGCAGGTCACTGAGGATATCAAAGATTTCCGGATTTAAAATATAACGGCCCATGATGGCCAAAGGTATTTCCGGAGCTTCTTGCGGAGAAGGCTTTTCAATCATGTTCTCCGCCTTGTACAAACGGGATGAAATCTTGCTGCCCTCGATAATGCCGTATTTGGACACTTCGCTCACATCAACTTCCTGAACACCGATAATATTTCCGCCATTCAGCTCATAATATTTCATCATCTGCTTAAGGCACGGTTCAGCCGAATAGATGATATCGTCCCCCAAAAGAACTGCAAAGGGCTCATTGCCGATAAATTTCCGGGCGCTGTAAACCGCATGACCCAGGCCTAAGGCTTCTTTTTGCCTTACATAATAAATATCCACCATTTCGGCGATTTTCTTGACCATGTTCAGTAATTCGAATTTATCTCCTTTGTCCAAAAAAACTTCCAGTTCTACAGAACGGTCAAAGTGGTCTTCAATCGCATTTTTATGGCGTCCGGTCACAATAATTACATCTTCGATGCCGGATTGCACCGCTTCTTCCACAATGTACTGAATGGTCGGTTTATCGACGATCGGGAGCATTTCTTTGGGTTGAGCTTTGGTTGCTGGAAGAAATCTTGTGCCCAAACCTGCAGCAGGTATAACTGCCTTACGAATTTTTCGCAAGATACTTCCTCCTTAATTGGTTATTTGCTTGTAAAAATTACAAGCAGCTTTTTTAGTATTGCAAAATTGAGGGCTTTTTATTTATGAAAAAAAGAGGCGCCTTTTAAGCGCCTCTTTGGCAAAGGAATTATCCTTTTGATCGATTAATTTTGATCGATTTTGTTAAAGCTTAGGTTAGAACTTTTTCTTCTTGCTGTCATGTCCGGGAGCTTTCTCCAGGATCTGGTCCACAATGCCGTATTCTTTGGCTTCTTCGGCGTTCATGTAGTAGTCGCGATCCGTGTCCCTCTCGATTTTCTCCAAGGGTTGGCCGGTATTTTCGGCAAGAATTCTATTTATCTTGTCTTTGACTTTAATCAGGTGTTTGGCATGGATTTCAACTTCCGTAGCCTGACCAGAAATACCTGCACCGGCAATCAAGGGCTGGTGAATCAGGATTTCCGAGTTGGGCAAAGCAATGCGTTTGCCTTTGGCACCGGCGGCCAGGAGAAAAGCACCCATGCTGGCGGCCATACCAACACAAATTGTCTGCACATCCGCCCTGGTATACTGCATGGTATCATAAATCGCCATGCCGGCTGTTATTGATCCCCCGGGACTGTTAATATACAGGAAGATATCCTTTTCCGGATCCTCAGCATCCAGGAAAAGGAGCTGGGCGACTACCAAATTGGCTACTCCTTCGTCTATGGGGCCACCGAGGAAAATAATCCGGTCTTTCAACAGTCTAGAGTAAATATCGTAGGCGCGTTCGCCACGATTGGTCTGTTCAACTACCATTGGAATCAAATAGCTCATATTATAACCTCCATTATCCAGATATTTTATTCTATTGAAATATGGTGACAATTTAATTTTAGTATAAAGGTCAATAAAGGTCAAATATTTTAAGCAAATTTTTACTCCAATATATTTGAGCCATATATATTGTGCCAATAACAGCATTGGCTTAACCATTTATTTGTCTTATGGCCGCGGAAATACAATCGCATATATTTTAGCTTCAAGGGAAAAATATTTTCAGAAATAATCTTAATAAGCTACTACCCGATTAATAAGCTACTACCGAATATTTTGTATATATAGCGGCGGTTCTTGTTTTCTGCTGTTGCGGACGCAAGGACCGCCGCCTTGGTATATTCATCTTTTTATATAATCATCAATTCTGTGTTTATTCATCTTATTCCATAAGCCAACAGTTTTGAAATTTGTTATAATAAAATCACCCGCACACCTCTGGAGGAGGAAATAGAATGCCGAAAGCTTTGATCGTTTCTATTGCAACCGGCATGGGACACAATCAAGCCGCCAATTGCATAAAAAGCGAGCTTGAAGCCGCCGGTTACAGTGCTTGCATTGCAGAACCGATAAAGGATGGCCGCATAATAGATTTGGTTATTAACAATGGATTTAAAATTTTAGCCGGAAAAATGCCCAAAATGTACGGCAGGTTATATAAAGTAACGGAGCGCAAGTTGCTGAACCAAGGGATAGCAAAATTTCTTAATGTTACTTTAAGAAATATTCTGCGGGAAATTATTGAAGACCATAAACCTGATTTAATTATCAGCACCCACCCTTTGCTGGTCAATGCGGTTTCCTATGTCAAAGCGTCAGGCAGGGCCAATATTCCGTTTATCGCCGTAGTAACGGATTATATGGCTCATCAGTTTTATGTCAACAAATACGTCGATGCTTATATAGTTGGTTCCAAGTATACAAAGGATACGCTGACGGCCAAAGGGGTCATGGAAAACAAAATATATACTTACGGCATACCTATTCGCAAAGAATTCCGCCAACCCCGCAGGATAAAGCCTGGGGACAGCACACAGAACAATGTCTTTAGTATTTTGTTGATGGCCGGGAGCATGGGCATCCCTCGGATAAAAAAATGTCTCAAAATACTGCTTAAAAACCGGCACAATTTCAGGCTGACAGTAGTTTGCGGGCATAATCAAAAATTAAAAGAAGAACTGGAGGAAAAATACTGTCAGGCCGTCAACGGCAAGGATATTATTGTTTACGGCTTTACCGACGAAATCGCCAAACTTATGGACCGATCTGATCTTATCATAACCAAGCCGGGCGGGATCACGGTCAGTGAAGCAATCAACAAAAACATTCCCATAATTATTCCTTTTTATATCCCGGGACAAGAGGAAGAAAACACGGAGATTTTAGTTAAGGCCGGAGTTGCCGTAAGTGTGGAGAATATCTCCGAACTCAATAAAACAGTGGATATGTTTTATGAAAATCCTGCCTTGCTGGAAAAAATGAGGTTAAAAGCCCTGGAATTTTCCCGTGAACTATCCCCGGACTCCATAGTCCGGCTGGCAGACGGACTTATTTACGAGTACAACTCCCGCCAACACATGGTACATGCTTAAGAGCTTAAGAGAGTATTTAAGATTATTATTATAGGATTTTATTATAGGATTATTAGGGTTATTATTGAATTATTATTACAGGATTATTATTACATGAGTATTTTAGGAAGTATTTCAGTATTAAGGTATTATGAGGTATTTCTTCGAAAAGGCAATTTGGGCTTCCACACCGCTATTGATAAGGAATCGGGGGATAAATAAGGTTGAATAAAAGACGTAGAAACAGGAAAGAAATTTTTGAGATTATAGCAGTAGTTTTTTTGTTAGCCTGCGGGATTTTCTTAGGAACGGAACTGTTTAAAGAGGGCAAG
>JAAYII010000193.1 GCA_012523535.1 Peptococcaceae bacterium | reverse complement strand
ACCGGAGTTTTAGGGAAAGGTGAAATCCGCAAAGGAAATTGGCTGGAACAGGCAAAGAAAATGGGGTTTGAAATATAAAAGGCCTGAATATTCAGGCCTTTTTGCAGGGATAATGGGTATTGCGCTACGCGATATTATGCCATATTAGCCAGTTCGTCCGAAACTCTAACGGATTGATTTTCATGGAACACGGCTTGTGCCAAAATATATTCTGCAGCTTTTTCCATACGTATGGCTTGCTTGAGTTGATCCAAAGCTCCGGGGGTTTTGTCAATCTGTTTACGGCGCGCCTCGTAATTAGTGATTGAGTCCAGATATGAATCGGATTGTTTGGTGATCATTGTTTTGATATCTTCTTCCGTGACCTCCGGTGAGAGTTTATCGGCAACGGCGCTTAAAATAAGGCCTTTTTTAACTTTTGCTTCTGCCTGAGGGCGAACTTCATTTATCATATCGTCAATGGTGAGTCCATTTGATTCCAAGTAAGCTTGGAAGCCATGGGGTCCCATTTGATTTTGCATTTGCTCGATCTTCAGCATAATCTGCTCTTCAATGACTTCTTCATTAATTTCAATGGGATTGGCAGCCAAAAGTTGTTTCATCACGGCAGTCTTTTTATTCCATTCTGTTCTGTCTCTGGCCCAAGACTCTAAAGATTGGCGAATTTCGGCCTTCAGGGCATCCATGGAATCAAAGTGCATGGCTTGCAATAATTTGACATCATCATTTGCTGCCCCGTGTTGCTCGCGCAAGACGGCAAGCTGTTGTTCTATATCTTCTTCCGTTACAATCACCGGAGTAAAGTCAACTTCCAGCCCTTCAATTTTTTGAATTTTTACTTCGGGTTCAAGAATGACGCGGACTTCGATAACACAGGGTTGTCCTACATTGTTTGTTTGAAATTTTATTCGCGGGAAGGACATGGGCTGAAGCTCTAACTTTTTTATCGCATTCAAGTAATAAGCCGGGAAGAGCTTATCAACGGCTTTCTCGGAAATCTTCTTCAAATTGTGATACTCCTGGAGTGTCTTTTCGCTGAACGGGGAATCCGGATTCTCTCCTCTTATCGCCAAATCTCGGCGATATTCCTCTATCAAGGCTTTCTTATAAGTTTCGGCGTCGATTTCAATCTGAAAAATGGCTTCGTCCTTTTCAATTTTAATGATTTTGGCAGACATGTTTTTCCTCCTTTTAATTTTGATGCCCGTGGGTCTATGTTGAATTTAACCCCGGCAGTCTGCTAAAGCGAAGCCGTTTACTAGATTCTTCACTTCAACTCCTGCAGAGGAACATAGCCGACTTGAGCCTTGCAGTTATGTCCTTTTATGATTAGCTCGCTATATATATCATTATAACAGTAAATCCAATTAATTGCTTCATTTTTCCATTATTTTTTTCGGACTTTTTTTAGTTTTCAGATTTTGATGACTTTTATGATTATTTTTTGTTATGATTTAAGATGAGCTCATCATTTTTCCGGCGAGAAATGATGAGCGCAAACATGAATCCAATTCGCCGGAGAAAGGATAGTTATATGAAACTAGCCAGTGTACAGCATATCGGCATTATCGGGCCGGGAATGATTGGAAGTAGCCTGTCCGTACTTACCACCGGCCATGGTTACCCTACTACCTGCCTTGCCCGAAGCCCGGATAAAATACCCGGATACGAGCGAACCTACGCTAAGTATTTCCAGCAAATGATTGATCAAGGAATTGTGTCTGAAAAACAGTATGAAATATGCAAGAAATATTTGAAGTACACACTTGCCATTGCCGATTTAAAAGATTGCGATGTCATTTTTGAATGCGTCTTGGAAGACATCAAGCTCAAGCAAAAGGTTTATGCTGAGATTGAAGCCAATTGTCCCGCAGTTAAAGTGATTTGCTCCGTCAGTTCTTCTTTTGTGCCTGACCTGCTGGCCCAAAAAGCCACTAAATACAAAGACCGGATTATTGTAACCCATCCTTTCCATCCGGCCCATATGGTTCCGTTCTTTGAGATTTGCGGCGGTTCAGCCACGGGCGAAGGTGTCCTCCAGTTGGCCAAAGAGCTGCTTGAATCCCTGGACCGCAAGCCTGTTATTCTAAAGAAACCGGCACCTGGTTTTATCGGGAACCGTCTCCAGTTTGCCTTGTGGAGGGAAGCCCTGCATTTGTTGGAAAGCGGCATTGCCGATCCCAAGGATATTGACACCTGCCTTATGTACAGTTTTTGTCCTCGATATACCTCAATCGGTATTTTTGAGCACTTCGATAATGGTGGCTTGGACCTGAATATTACCACCTGCAATACTGTATTCCCCACACTCAGCAATATGACAGAAGCGCCTCCGGCCATTACCGAAAGGATTGCCCGCGGCCATCTGGGCGTTAAGACAGGCAAAGGTTTTTATGATTGGCATGATGTGGACATGACCGCCTATCAAAAAAGAGTCAATGCCCCTTATTGGCGCTTCATTAACTGGGATTGGCCTCAAGCGTAAAATTGAAAACATAAAAATATTTTTTATAAAGGAGGAAGGATCAATGATAAGTGTATTTTCAAGTCCCAATCCATTGTTATTCGGTACTGGCACGTCAAAGCTTTTGGGTGAAAAACTTAAACAGTTTGGCTGTAAGAAGGTTCTTGTTGTTTATGACCAAGGTATAAAAAATTCAGGTATAGCCGATAAAATCTTAAAAATTATTCATGATTCCGGAATCGAAACAGTTATCTACGACGCCGTTCAGGCCGATCCTCCTGATTATTCCGCCGATGAAGCCGGTATTCTTGGTTTAAAGGAAAAAATAGACGGCGTTGTCGGTGTTGGTGGCGGCAGTGCCCTAGATACTGCCAAGGCTGCCAAGATGCTTCAGACAAACCCACCCCCCATTAACCAATATTTTGGCCGCGATGGTGTTATCACAAAGCCGAGCGTTCCCCTCGTTGTGATTCCGACGACAGCCGGTACAGGCAGCGAGAGCACACCGGGAGGCGTCATCACTGATACCAAAAAGAATATTAAGTTGAATATTGCCGGGATAGGTTGTGCCGTAAATTTAGGCATTGTTGACCCCGAACTGACGATCAGTCTTCCGCCATTTATTACAGCGTCGACCGGCATGGACGCCCTTTGCCATGCCGTCGAATCATACACTTCCAATCTTGCCAATCGTTATTGCGAAGTAATTGCCAAAGAAGCTTTTACTCTCATCGGTAAATATCTTGTAAGGGCCTTTGAAAACGGTTCAGATTTAGAGGCCCGCGAAGGCATGATGT